>JAUSPI010000258.1 GCA_030655775.1 Syntrophales bacterium | reverse complement strand
ATCTTCGTGAGTTTCAGGATCAGATTGGAAGGGTTACTGTTTACTCCCTGTATTTCCATATGTTTGAGGCACCCCTTCGTCTGAAAAAAGAGGAGAGTGATTTTGTCGCATGGTTCAAGGGCATTGGGGAAGTGGAACTTGCAAAGAAGATGGCGCGCCTGGACCCATATACCATGACTTTGGAAGTGCTCAGGAAGCGTGTAATCAAGCTTGTGGGGGATTATGTCTCAGCGAAACATTAAAGAATATTCGCCGATTGTGGGTGAAAGCGCTGTGGATGAACTGTTCCTGCTGGCAGATAAACTGCGCGGAAAAGTAATACAAAATGTCAATTCTACCGCAGTCGGGGGTGGTGTGGCGGAAATACTTACCCGCATGGTTCCTCTCCTCAAACAGCTTGGAGTTGATGCCCGATGGGATGTTATCAAGGGCAACGAGAAGTTTTTCCTGATAACAAAAAAAATACATAATGCATTGCATGGCGTCGATGTTACTTTTTCCGACGAGGAGTTTGATTTCTTCAAGCAGGTCAACGCCGAAAATGCCGCAGAAATCCAATCTTATGGTGATGTTGTTTTTGTACACGATTCCCAGCCGATAGGACTGATAGAAAAGAAAAAAGAGATTGGTCAAAAATGGGTGTGGCGTTGTCATATTGACTTTACACAGCCTACGGCCCAGATCGAGGCATTTCTCAGAGATTATATTGAACGGTATGACAGCGCCGTTTTCTCTGCGCAGTCTTTCTCCAGGCAGCTGAGTATACCGCAGGTGTTGATAGCACCGTCGATCGATCCACTCAGCGACAAAAACAGGGACTTGCCGCAAGAAACAATAATGTCGGTACTGGAAACTTTTGGTATCGATCCCCAGCGTCCGATTGTTACACAGATTTCAAGGTTTGACTACCTTAAGGACCCGCTTGGTGTGATAGAAGTATATCGCAAGGTGAAGCAACATGTTGACTGCCAGCTCGTCCTTGCAGGCGGCGGTGCAACAGATGATCCCGAAGGCGCGAAAGTACTCGAAGACGTTCAGAATGCTGCGGCAGATGACCATGATATTCATGTTCTCCTCTTGCCGTCAGGTAGCGATATTGAAATTAACGCGCTCCAGCGAGCTTCTTCGGTGGTGCTTCAGAAATCCCTTAAAGAAGGTTTCGGGCTGACCGTCGCCGAGGCGCTTTGGAAATCGAAGCCTGTAATTGCCAGTGCGGTCGGAGGTGTTCCCCAGCAGATTACACACAAGTATTCCGGGATACTGACTTACTCGATTGACGGAACTGTCTATTACCTGAAACAGCTCTTGAACGATCCGGACTATGCCAGTCGTCTGGGGACCAACGGCAGGGAACATGTTAAGAATAATTTTCTTATTACCCGCCATATTCGCGACTATATCCTCTTGTTCCTCTCTCTCTACTATACCGAGGATGTTGTCCAGTTTTAGAGAAAACCTCTTGATCTGACCAGTATAACGCATTGAATATCTCGCGTTAACACCAGAGAAACGAGAGTATTGCTATGATGTTACGACTCTTTCGCCAAAAGGATAATCCCCAGCAACGCTTTGACTTCTTCAGCATTATTCAGATAATATTTAGCTTTTGATTTGCGCAAGTTGCCTACATGGATAGTCAAGGCCATATCGCGCAAGACCTCAAATGCGTCCTCATCCGTTTGATCATCTCCGATATAAACCGCAACAAAATCTTTATGCCTTAACTCGGCCTGGAA
Source organism: Syntrophales bacterium (assembly GCA_030655775.1). NCBI lineage: Bacteria > Pseudomonadati > Thermodesulfobacteriota > Syntrophia > Syntrophales > Syntrophales bacterium. Next base: position 765 of record JAUSPI010000258.1, on the reverse strand, counting down.
TTCTTTTAAAAGCCATAACGCCGCATGCCCTTTATTCCATTCAACAGGCGGACGGATTTCATAAACCTTTTTTCCTTTAAAAACCTTTACTGCTTTAGATATGACATAAGGGTCAACCACTTGATAAAATATCTTCTCCAAATATTTCAACTTCTTTACCTCAACCATTCGGTAATGAATGCTTAGCGTCGCGCCTTTATCCTCAAAAAAAATCCCTTTTAAATCCTGAGAGTGTAACCGCAGATTATTTATAATATCCCGGAAAGTCTTTCGCGTCCTATCTAAACGCGCGCTTTCAAAATAAATCTTAGGGCCAAAGATTTCCAACCCGTGATTGCCCACATAAGTAATATGTTTGAGCCCGACCCTTGAACGAATATCCGGCAATCCCCGCCCCGAAACAATAGCCACCCGGCAATCAGAATGTCCGGCTAAACGTTCCAAAATATCCCGGGTCTTATTATCCAAACGGGCCTGATCCGGGGTTTCGGCAATAGGAGCTAAGGTCCCGTCGTAATCCAAAAACAGGAGAACATGCTTCTTTTTAAAATAATCCTTCAAGAAATCCCATTGGCCTAAAAAATGGGTACGTTTCCTAATGACCTTTATCATAACCCTTTTAGCCCTCTTTCTTGACATACAGCGTCTGCGTCGGATAAGCAAAAACAAGCCCTTCTTTCTCAAATGCTCCCATTAAAGCCAATTTAATTCCCTCTTGTATATCCATATAGATCTTGTAATCCGCGGACAAGACGTAATAAACAA
>JAUSPI010000257.1 GCA_030655775.1 Syntrophales bacterium | reverse complement strand
CCGAGCCACTTCGGTGATTGATACCCGCAATTCTGACAGAAAAAAGTGGTTTTTATCTTCTTCAATTGTGGACTCCTCCGCTAACCTATAGCGCATCCCGTATGTCCTTTTTTGTAGACAGGAAGCCTCAATATATGTTCTTTTTACACTCCGGTCAATACCAATTACAAACCCGAAATATCTTGAGTAATAAAAACTTTTCTGATATGTGGTTTGTGATGTAAAAATTTAAGGGGAAGATGTTATGCATAATCCAAATTTTAGTTCAGGACCCTGCAGCAAGAGACCGGGATGGAGTTTTGGTGTCTTAAAAGATGCCCCCGTCGGGCGTTCTCATCGAAGTGCTCTCGGCAAGGGAAAGCTGGCAGAGGCAATCCGTAAAAGCAGGGAGTTATTGAAGGTTCCTGAAGATTATTTGCTCGGAATACTTGCCGGATCTGACACCGGAGCATTTGAAGCCGCCATGTGGATACTTCTCGGCCCCAAACCGGTGACTGCGCTTGTCTGGGAAAGCTTTAGCGCGGGCTGGGCTAAGGACATCAAAAATGAGTTGAAGCTCAACCCGACGATCCTTGAAGCGGATTACGGAAAAATCCCGGATTTTAAAGAGGTTGACTGGAAAGGCGACGTGGTCTTCGTTGCAAACGGAACCACCAGCGGGGTCAAAATTCCGGACTGGGACTGGATTCCACAGGAAAGGGAAGGTTTATCACTTTGCGATGCCACAAGTTGGGCATTTGCAATGGATATTGATTGGTCAAAGGTCGATGCACTCACATATTCCTGGCAGAAATGCCTTGGTGGTGAAGCCGCCCATGGCGTACTTGTCTTAAGTCCGAAGGCCATTGAAAGGGTAGAATCGTACGATCCCCCGTGGCCAATGCCAAAAATCTTTCGGATAAAAAAGAGTGGCAAGATTGACGGATCTATCTTTGAAGGTAGCACCATAAATACACCTTCAATGCTTTGCGTTGAAGACTACCTTGATGTGCTCAACTGGGCCGGGGAGATGGGGCTGGATGGTCTTATCAACAGAAGCAACTCTAATTTAAATGTCATTGAAGAATGGGTTGAAAAGACTGACTGGATCGATTTTCTTGCTGAATCCAAAGAAATCCGCTCGAACACTTCTGTCTGTCTTATAGTTACAGATGAAAAGCTTAAATCACTATCAGAGGCAGCCCAGACAAAACTTATTAAGAGTGTTGCAGGCAAATTGAGCGAAGAAAATGCCGCTCATGATGTAAGTTCTTACAAGGACGCGCCTGCCGGATTCCGCTTCTGGTGCGGTCCAACTATTGAACCATCAGACATAAAGACAGCAATTGAGGCACTGGAAAGGGCATACCTGGAGGAAATTGCCAAGTTATAGGAAATGCTGTAGAAGGGCAGGCATCTTACCTGTCAATAAATAAAGGAAACTTTAAAATTGTCAGTTTTATGCTTTATATAAAAAATCCCCCTTACTTACCTTATATTTCTAAGGTAAGTAAGGGGGATTTTCATGCTTGGTTGTGTCCGTCTACAGGTCATGTGAATAACTTGATAAAATAAAGTGGGAGGAAGACATAAAATGCAAAAAGTTCTTGTAAGTGACACCCTGGCCAAGGAGGGAATCGAGATATTTAAAAATGCTCCTGGGATTGAAGTTGATGTAATGACAAATCTCACACCCGATGAGCTTAAAGGAATAATAAAGGATTACGATGGACTTGCCATAAGGAGTGCTACGAAGGTTACCAAGGAACTCATAGATAAGGCGGACAGTCTCAAGGTAATAGGAAGAGCCGGAATAGGGCTTGACAACGTTGATGTTACCTCGGCAAGTAAGAGGGGTATCGTGGTAATGAATACCCCCGGTGGTAACACCATCACTACAGCGGAGCACGCCATATCATTGATGCTCTCCCTCGCAAGGAACATTCCCCAGGCCACGGCTTCCATAAAATCCCAAAAGTGGGAAAAGAAAAAATTTATGGGTACAGAGGTCTATAATAAGACCCTGGGAATTGTAGGCATTGGGAGGGTTGGCTCCATCGTGGCCGACAGAGCATTAGGATTAAAGATGAATGTGATCGCTTACGATCCCTTCATATCTCCAGAAGTGGCAGAAAAGATTGGTATCACTCTCGTTACCCTGGACGAGCTTTTAGAAAGTTCAGATTTTATCTCCATACACGTTCCAATCACAAAGGAAACAAAGGGAATGGTCGACGCCGATATGCTTGCCAAGATGAAACAAGGCGTTTTCATTATCAACTGTGCCAGGGGAGGAATTGTAAAAGAAAAAGACCTCTATGATGCCCTTGTCTCCGGGAAAGTCGCCGGTGCAGCACTCGACGTCTTTGAAGAAGAACCCACTCAGAACTGGGACCTTGTTTCTCTCGACAATGTTATCAGCACACCGCATCTGGGCGCCTCAACGGACGAGGCACAGAGGAATGTTGCCATAGCTATTGCCCAACAAATAGTCGAATATCTCACGGACGGGACAATAAAAAATGCTGTCAACTTCCCTTCAGTCAGTGCAGAAATACTCACAATAATACGGCCACACCTGGTACTTGCTGAGAAACTCGGGAAATTTCAGGCCCAGCTTGTCTCTGGAGGAATAAAAGAAGTTGTTGTCGAATACAGCGGAGATATCCTTGACTTCACAGTAGCGCCAATCACGACCGCCCTGCTAAAGGGACTTCTGACGCCGCTACTCAGCGAAAATATCAATTTTATCAATGCACCCGTCATCGTAAAAGAGCGAGGCATAAACGTTATCGAATCGAAGAGCAGCAGCGTAAAGGATTACACCAGCATGATTTCCCTCACTATAAAAACAACCAGCGGAGAAAGTTATGCTGCAGGAACAATCTTTGGAAAGCAGGATCCGAGGATTGTGAGGATTGATAAATTCACACTTGAGGCAATCCCGGAAGGTAACATGCTCGTGATATACAACTACGACAGACCGGGTGTCATAGGCAACATCGGTACGACCCTTGGGAAAAATGATGTTAACATTGCAGGGCTTCAGTTGAGCCGTGAGAAGGTAGATGGACAGGCACTCGTTGTCCTGAGTACAGACAGTGTAGTATCTGAGGAGGTTATCAGCAAGCTCAAGAGCCTGCCCAATATTATTTCAGTAACTCAACTGGAAATATAAAAAGGTCTCTGTACCCCACAGAAGGGGGCACGCTACTGGTTCCAGGATCAATTTCAGCATCCCCCTCTTGTCAGGGTGACATTTGGAGTATTGTTCAGGGTAACAAAAAAGACTTTTTACGAAAGCGGCATCCTTAATTATAAAAGATTAATTGGAGGCATATTATGTCAAATGTGGTTATTGTTGTCGGAACCCAGTGGGGTGATGAAGGCAAAGGTAAGATTGTTGATCTGTACGCAGAAAGTGCAGATGTCATCGCAAGATTTCAGGGGGGAAACAATGCGGGCCATACTCTGGTAGTAAAAGGTGAGCAGACTATCCTCCACCTGATACCATCCGGGATACTTCACGACAATAAAATCTGTATTGTGGGAAATGGCGTGGTTTTAGACCCGAAGGTCATCATAGAGGAGATTGATAATCTCAAAAGCCGAAATCTCTTTCCCTCAAGCACAACCCTCTTCGTCAGTGAGAATGTCCATATCATCATGCCGTATCACCGAAGGCTGGATATCGCCCGTGAGTCCCGAAAGGGTGGCAAAAAGATAGGAACCACCGGACGGGGAATCGGGCCATGTTATGAAGATAAGGTCACACGGGTAGGGATAAGGCTTTGCGACCTCCTTGATGACGAGGTATTTCTGGAAAAACTGAAAAGGAACATTGAGGAGAAAAACTTCTTCCTCACGGAATTTTTCAAGGAGGAGCCGGTCGACGAACAGGCAATCTATGACGAATACAGGGAATACGCCGATCGTCTCAGGCAATACGCGGCAAACACTTCAATCATTCTCAACAGAGAGCTTAAGAATGGAAAAGATATACTCTTTGAAGGCGCCCAGGGGAGTCACCTCGATGTAGACTACGGCACGTATCCTTTCGTTACCTCTTCAAGTACCATAGCCGGTAATGCCTGCTGCGGGTCCGGCATAGGACCTACAAAAATAAGTGCCGTTGTGGGAATTTGCAAGGCCTACACTACGAGAGTTGGAAGCGGCCCATTTGTTACAGAACTCACTGATGATATAGGAGAGAGAATACAGAAAGTTGGAATGGAATTTGGTGCCACCACAGGGAGAAAACGCCGTTGTGGCTGGCTTGACATTGTCATGGTCAGACAGTCAGTAAGGATATCTGACATCACCGGGATAGCGATAACAAAGCTCGATGTCCTGACCGGTATTGAAAAATTGAAGATTTGTGTTGGTTACAAGGTCAACGGGAAAGAATTCACGGAATCAGTTCCATCAAACCTGCAGATATTATCCAAATGTCAGCCTGTTTATGAAGAAATGGAAGGATGGACTGAAGATATAAGCAAGGCCAGAAATATTCAGGAACTTCCCGCTAATGCCAGAAAATATGTGGAAAGGGTTGAAGAGCTTGCTGGAGTCAAGGTGTTTGTTGCTTCTGTGGGAGCGGGCAGAGAGGAAACAATCATCGTAGAAAATCCTTTTACTAATTAGATAGTTTCTTGTTGACAACTAAAGTGGCTTCCTGTTAAGAAATGCAGCTTCAATATGCATTTGATGGGCCGTTAGCTCAGCCCGGTAGAGCAGCGGATTTTTAATCCGTTGGTCAGGAGTTCGAATCTCCTACGGCCCACCATAAATATCAGTGATTTAGGGGAAGTTACTTAAAACTTCCCTTTTTTATTTTTTGTTAACGAGGTTCAAAACTGGCACAAAAGGAGGAAGTTGTTTTCTACTTTCTTCTCCCGGGAAGAAAGAAAATCACGGCTGTTTTCGGAAAAGTCCGGAGGTTTTTCACATGGAACAAAAACCGACTTACGAGGAACTGGAACGAAGAATCAAGAAATTAGAAAGAGAATCCGTTGAACGTAAGAAAACCCAGGAAGCACTGAGGAAAAGTGAGGATCGGTACCGCATATTATTCGATAACAATCCCGTTGACACTATAATCGTGGATCGTGAAGCAAAGATAACCGAATACAACCTGGCAAGAAAAAGGTCGGATGGTAGATTGCCGAACATTAATACTGATGTGATGTATAAGGATTATGCGGCGCAACACAAAACTGATATGTTCGGGGAGTTGATGGAATGCATCAGATCAGGCGAATCGAAGAAATTCCTGGAGAAGGAGTATAAGGATAAATTTCTTGACATAAAGATAGCCCCCTTTCCTGAAGGAGCTATCATAACATCAATAAACGTAACCGACCGGAAGCGTGCGGAGGAGGCACTGCGGAAGTCAGAAGAAAGATATCGAACAATTTTTGAAAATACCGGAACTGCAATGATAATTGTCGACGAAGACAAAACAATATCACTGGCAAATGCCGAACTTGAGCAGCTCTTCGGATATTCCAGAGAGGAGATGGAAGGGAAAAAGAAGTGGACAGAGTTTGTGGCAAAAGAAGATTTGGGAAAAATGAAACATTACCATGGGTTGCGAAGGATCGATCCCTCCTCTGCACCGAGAAATTATGAGTTTGGATTTGTTGACAGATATGGCGATATCAAAGATATTTTTATCACTGTCGATGTTATTCCCGGAACCAGCAAAAGTGTAGCATCCTTCATTGACATTACCGACCGCAAACGTGCAGAGGAACAGCTCAAGGAATCCTTAAAAGAAAAGGAGGTGCTTCTCCAGGAGATACATCACCGGGTAAAGAATAACATGCAGGTAATCTCGAGCCTCCTGAATCTCCAGTCGCAATATGTGAAGGACAAGGAATCCCTTGAAATATTCAAGGAGTGTAGAGACCGCATTCTCTCCAT
>JAUSPI010000256.1 GCA_030655775.1 Syntrophales bacterium | reverse complement strand
AGATACAGATATCCTTTGCTCAGACCTCTGGTTAAAACGGAATATGTAGATTTGTTATCTTTAGAAGATATCGCCGCCATGAAAATGATCGCTATTGTTCAAAGGGGCACAAAAAGGGATTTCATAGACGTCTACTATTTGTTAAAAAATATCAGCTTGGAACGATTGTTTGATTTGACACAGGCTAAGTACAAAGTATTTAATAAATATATTGGTCTAAGAGCGCTTGCTTATTTTAATGATGCCGAAAAAGAGAAATCTGGAAGGGGCCGGACTACCTTTGAAAAGATTGATTGGGCAAAAATTAAAAAGAGAATTATAGATATGGTGGATAAATATCGAAAGGAGGAATTACTGGAGCAATGAACAGATTTAAGGGAAAAATCCCCCCATATATAGTCAGATGTTTATGGTCATATAATACGGATAATATTGATATAAAAGCCGATAAAGAATTGATTATTACTCAGGTCTTAAATTACGGGGAGTGGGAAGCTGTAAAGTGGTTATACAAAGTCTATCCAGAGGACGAAATAAAACAGGTGGTCAGACACCCCCGGAGAGGTCTTTGGCTAAGACAGGTTTTGAACTTCTGGTTGACTATGTTTAAAATCAGGTTGCCATATCATGTTAGCGACCGGGCAATATTCCACCTTGAACCGGATATTACCGCGGGCGCTTCAGGAGAAAATCTATCCAAAGATATTTGAAATTTTGGCACGACTATACGCAGTATGTCATTCCGAGCGTAGCGAGGAATCTCAGCTGAGATTGACAATAGGGCGGAGATCCTTCGCTCTGCTCAGGATGACAAAACAATGTTCAACATAAAATGAATAGATTATACGAAGTAGAATCTATATGGATTTTTTCAAGGCCCTTAATGAAAAAGGGTATCTTTTCCTGGGCAAAGCCGAGACTTTAATCGGCCCAGGAAAAATTTGAGGTGATAGATAAGAGATGGAAAATTTATCAGAAGCTGTAAAAAGGAGAGATAAAAATGACGAGGGAAAAAAAAGGCAAGAATGAGTTACGGGAATCAGAAGCCATGTACAAGGCGCTGTTCACCGGCGCCGCAGAGGGAATACTCGTGGCCGACTTGAAGACGAAGCAATTCCGCTATGCCAACCCAGCCCAGTGCAGGATGTTTGGATACACAGAAGAAGAGTTCATGCGGCTAGGCGTAGCGGACATTCATCCCAAAGAGTCCTTGGACCACGTGCTGGCCGAGTTCGAGGCTCAACTTACGGGCGAAAAGACTTTGGCGCCTGATCTTCCGTGCCTGCGCAAAGACGGCACCATATTTTACGCTAACATTAGCGGCACTTTGGTGGTCTTAGATGGCCGTAAGTGTAATGTGGGCTTTTTCACCGACATCACCGAGGGCAAGCGGGCGAAGGAAGCGCTGTGGGAGAGCCAGCAACGATTCCAATGTTTGGTTGAAACGTTGTACGACTGGGTCTGGGCGGTGGATCCCCAGGGACATTACACCTACGTCAGTCCGCGGATTAGAGACATCCTTGGTTATGAATCGGAAGAACTTCTTGGCAAAACACCGTTTGACCTGATGTCGGCGGAGGAAGCACGGCGCGTCTCGAAAATCTTTGGGGCATTGGTAGCGGAACGGAAACCTGTCATTGCTTTGGAAAATATCAACCTCCATAAAGATGGACATCAGGTTGTCCTGGAAACCAGCGGTCTTCCTTTTTATGCCGCCGAGGGGAATTTCAAGGGGTACCGCGGCGTTGACCGCAATATCACTGAGCGTAAGAAAGCACAGACAGAACTTCAGACTATGAATGAGGAGCTCCGTTCAACCAATGAGGAATTAGAGACTTCCAATGAAGAGTTGCAGTCAACCACCGAGGAACTGGAAGCGGCTAATGAGGAAATCAGAACAACCCAGGAAGAATTGGTCCAGAAGGAAAAACTCGCTGCCGTGGGCCAGCTTGCCTCAGGCGTGGGGCATGAGTTGAGAAATCCGCTCGGGGTGATTAAAAATGCGGCTTATTATATAAAAAGCAAGATTGGTGGCGCGGCGGATCCTAAGTTAGCCAAACACCTGGATATTATGGAAAGAGAGATCAATAATTCCAATAAGATAATCTCGGATTTATTGAATTTCTCCAAGACGCGCCTGCCAGAGTTAATACCGGCAGAGATAAACGAGGTTATAGAGGAAACAATCCCAGTGGCCAATATTCCGGAAAATGTCAGGGTAAATCGAAATCTGACTCCAGGATTACCCAAGCCGGCAATTGACAGGGACCAGATCAAGCAGGTGTTTTTGAATCTGATACTCAATGCCTGCCAGGCCATGCCCGAGGGAGGCGAATTAAAAATTTCTTCCCGACTGCATAAAGCCGGTCTTAAAATTGAGGGAAAAGAAAAAGATTGTCTGGAAATAGAATTTGCCGATGCCGGGACAGGCATTGCCCCTGAGAACCTTAAAAAGATGTTTGACCCGTTTTTTACCACCAAAGCCAAAGGTATTGGCCTGGGACTGGCCGTGAGCAAGGGCATAATTGAGAAACACCATGGTGATATTGAAATAAAAAGCGAACCTAATAAAGGGGCAACATTTACAGTTAAATTGGGCATTTGAATGGATAGGAATTTCAAAGTTGCCACAAAACGGACGGCTTGTCATTCCGAACAGAGCGAGGAATCTCTGCCGGCATTGTTAATATGGCGGAGATCCTTCATCCGCCGCGGCGGATTCAGGATGACAGAATAGTCGCCCCATTCTTCGGGGCCTAATTAAATGCTAAGGAATTTCAAAGTTAGTTGGCCATGCGAGAAAAGATGAGGATGCGACCCCAACGGGGTCTCGAACATCATAGCCCAGCGAGAATCGCTGGGTTGGCGGAACATCCGAGCCAAGGAATGCTCCCTGAAGGGGAGCTACATTCTGAGGGAGCCGGGCAGATGTTGCACCCCTACAGGGTGCGGGATGGTTTTCGGAAACACCTTTTGTCCTGGGGTTGCGCCCCAGGCTATGATGTAGCTGCCCTTCAGGCAGCTGAAACAAAACAGTAAAAGTTGTCCCGCTGCGGGGCCTAATTAAAGGAGATGGTATTATGAGCAAGGATGTAAATATATTAATAGTTGATGACCAGGTCGGCATGTTAGAGACCATCACCGATATTTTACAAGATAAGGGCTATAACGTAACTACGGCGGAAGACGGCTATACGGCAATTGATAAGGTGAAAAGGCAATCTTTCGACGTAATCTTTATGGATATCAAAATGCCGGGCATAAATGGGGTGCAGACCTTCCGGGAGATAAAGAAAATTAATCCCAAAACAGCCGTAATCATGATGACGGCCTATTCCGTGGAGGATTTGGTCAAGGAGGCAATTGAAGAAGGCGCTTATACGGTCATATATAAACCTTTTGAAATAGAGCGGGTCGTAGAAACTATCGAAAGAGTTTTAAAGACAATACTGGTCCTGATAGTTGACGACCGATATGAGGACCGGGAGACGCTAAAAGATATTCTGGAGGATAAAGGCTATAAGGTAATCGAAGCGGATAGCGGTTATAAAGCGATAGAGTTGGTAAAGAAAGGCCGGTATAATATTATCCTGCTCGATATCAAAATGCCGGATATTGACGGAGTAAAGACCTTTGAAGAGATTCACAGGATCAACCCCAATATCCCCGTGATTATGATCACTGGTTATTCCGTGGAGGAACTGGTGCAGGAGGCGCTTAATAAAGGCGCCTACGCCTGTATTACTAAACCTTTTGACGTTGAAAAGATCTTAGGCGTGGTGCAAGAGGCCATAAAAAACAAGGCATAATATATGTCGGACATCAGCGAAAAGAAAGCCACCATTTTACTGGTGGATGACGACGCGGGCATGCGGGAGACCTTAAAGGATATCCTGGTTGATAAGGGATATCAGGTAACGATATTCGCTTCCGGCAAAGAAGCGATAAAAGAGATAAGAAAAGGGCTCTTTGATATTGTTATTGTGGATTTGAAACTTCCCGATGTGGGCGGTATCCAGATTCTGGAAGAGGCCAAGGAGGTCAATCCCGAGTCAGCCGTTATTATGATGACAGGTTATGCGAGTCTGGAGTCGGCGGTAGAAGCGTTAAACCGCGGGGCCTTTTCCTACATTATAAAGCCCTTCAATATGGACGAGGTTAAAGTTGTTATAAAGAAGGCCTTGCATCAGATAAAGTTATCTAAAGAGAACCAGAATTTGATTGATGAATTGCAGATCACCCGCCGTAAATTGGAAAAGACCATTAATGAACTGAAAAATGCCAACCAGCAGTTAAGGGCCAAAGAGCAAGCATTGCAAGACAGCAAAAATAAATTCCAGGGTCTGGTCGAAACTTTGCACGACAGAGTCTGGGAAATGGATCCCCAGGGGCATTACACCTACGTTAGCCCGCGGGTTAGAGACTACCTCGGCTACGAACCGGAAGAACTCCTTGGGAAAACGCCGTTTGAATTGATGCCGCCGGAAGAAATGAAACGCGTTGCCCAAATCTTTGGGTCACTGGTAGCGGAAAAGAAATCTGTAATTGCCTTGGAAAACACCAACCTTCACAAAGACGGACATCCGGTAGTTTTGGAAACCAGCGGCCTTCCCTTTTATGATGCCAATGGAAATTTTAAAGGATATCGCGGTGCTGACCGCGATATCACCGAGCGCAAGCAAGCGGATGACAAAATCCGCAAGCTCAATGAAAGCCTGGAACAGCGTGTCAGCGAGCGCACCAGTGAACTGGAAGCGTTTGCCTATTCCATTTCTCATGATCTGCGCGCGCCCCTGCGGGCGATTGACAGCTTTGCCCGCATTATGATCGAAAGTCATAGCGCGCATGTCGGGAGGGAGGGCCACCATTGCCTCCAGGTCATCCAGGACAATTGCCGGCAAATGGACCGCCTGATTCAGGGGTTGCTGACGTTTTCCCGGTTAAGCCGACAGCCGCTGAACAAGCAGAGAGCCGATATCCATGATCTGGTGAATAGTGTTCTAAAAGACTTTCGGGCTGAACGGAAAGAACGTTGCGTCAAAATTATTTTAGGAAATTTGCCGTCCTATGAGGTCGACCCGGTTCTGTTGCGGCAGGTGTTGTTTAATCTGCTCTCGAACGCCTTTAAATTCACGCGCCAGAAGAAGGAGGCGCACATCGAAATAGGTTCTCGGCAGGAAGAAAGCTCCTGCGTGTTTTTTATTAAAGACAATGGCGTGGGGTTTGATATGCGCTATGTCCACAAGCTGTTTAATGTGTTCTCGCGTCTGCATCGTGCCGAAGACTATGAAGGCACCGGTGTGGGGCTGGCTATTGTTCAGCGGATCATCCTGCGGCATGGCGGCCGCGTCTGGATCGAGGCGGCGCCGGATACAGGGGCAACGGTCTATTTTACAATATCAGGGTAAAATAAGGGAGGTGGCTATGACAACGGGCACAGCCGTGGAAATCCTGTTGGTGGAAGACAATCCCTATGATGTGGAATTGACGCTTCGCGCTTTCAAGCAATACAATATTGCCAATAACATTTGTACGGTAAGAGATGGAGCGGAAGCGCTGGAATTTATTTTCTGCACCGGTGCTTATGCCCATCGCGACTTCAGCATCCCGAAACTGATTCTGCTCGATCTGAAACTGCCTAAATTGGACGGTGTGGAAGTCCTCCAGCGGATCAAAGCAGATCCGCGCACCCAACTGATCCCCGTGGTGGCGCTTACTACATCTAATGCGGAGCGCGACGTTCAGGAGTGTTACCGGTTGGGGATCAACAGTTATATTGTCAAGCCACTGGATTTCAAGCAATTTGCCGAGGCCATCCGGCAGGTCGGCCTGTATTGGCTGATCCTGAACCGGATTCCATCGGAGGAGGGAACGGCTCGGGCAATGGTTTAGCGACGGAGGCCCGTCGCCCTC
>JAUSPI010000255.1 GCA_030655775.1 Syntrophales bacterium | reverse complement strand
GGCCGTTCCCCGGAAGAAATAATAGAAGAAAAAGGACTGGTACAGATAACCGATGAAGGTGTTCTGGAAAAAACCGTCGCGGAAGTCCTCGAAGCCAATCCCACCCAGGTGGAGAAGTATAAAGGCGGCAGGGAAAAACTTTTTGGCTATTTTGTTGGTCAGGTCATGAAGGCATCCGGAGGGAAGGCCAACCCGAAACTCGTCAATGAGCTCCTTAAAAAAATGCTTGGAAAGTAACATAGTGCAGCCAGAACCAAACAAAAGTAGCGGCAACCCTTCAGGGCTGCCTTGTATGCAGGGCTGGGGGTAGTTAGAACGATATTTGGAATTAATTTTAAGGCCATACGCTACGTTTGTGATGATAACGTGAAGTAAGGGGACCATGATCAAGACTATTTCGTGGACAGATGATGCTGTTGTCATGATCGACCAGAGGGTACTTCCCCATGAGGAGAAATATCTCACCTGCCGCAGTTACACAGAAGTTATTTCTGCTATAAATGATATGACCATAAGGGGTGCCCCTGCCATCGGTGTCGCCGCAGCGATGGGCATCGCCCTCGGTATGCGAAATCAGGACGTTTCATCCAAGGAAGATCTGAAAAATTCATTTTACGGGATATGCGATGAGTTTTCCGAGACACGCCCAACGGCGGTAAACCTCTTCTGGGCAATAGAGCGGATGAAGCGGTGTTTTGAGAGAGAGCTCAAATCAGGCATTGACGCTATAAAGAAGGTGCTGGTGACGGAAGCGGTAAAAATATGTGAAGAGGATATTGAAATAAACAGGCAAATAGGGATGCATGGCAGAAAACTGATCAAAAGCGGCGACAATATCCTTACTCATTGTAATGCCGGTGCCCTGGCGACGGCCGGCTACGGTACCGCCCTGGGGGTTATCAGGGCCGCCCGCGAGGAGGGAAAAGGACTCCACGTTTTTGTGGATGAGACGAGGCCTGTTCTCCAGGGGGCACGTCTGACAGCATGGGAGCTGATGCGGGATAATGTTCCCGCTACATTGATAACAGACAATATGGCCGGCTTTCTCATGAAACAGGGAAAGATAGATCTGGTCATCGTGGGAGCTGACCGTATTGCCGCCAATGGCGATGTTGCCAATAAAATTGGAACCTATTCACTTGCCGTTCTGGCTGCCGAGCACAACATTCCATTTTATGTAGCGGCGCCTCTGTCCACCATCGATATCGAGATAAAAGAAGGAAATGATATTCCCATTGAAGAGCGGGACGATGAAGAAGTTCTCTCTATTCGTGGTATGAGAATTGCCCCGGATGGTATGAAGGTCTACAATCCAGCCTTTGATGTAACCCCGAATCGTTTTATTGCTGCCATCATTACCGAGGCGGGGGTTGCTACCACTCCTTTTGAAGAAACCATAAGAAGCCTTTTTGGAACATGAGTTGTAAGCCTTGTATACCCACCAAAAGCTGCATAGAAATTTGGGAATATGAGATTCTGAGAGCGAATCAAGATTTTTTCGGTAACGATTCAAATCGCAGCGGAACGACCGCAAATCCAACTGTTTGAGCTCGAAGAGCGAGTTTTGGATTTGCAGTGGAGCGAGATTTAGAATTGTCGAAAAAATGTTTTGAGCATCGAAGAATTATATTTTCAAAGGTCTCGCCCTTGTTTTGAAGTGGTTATAAAGGAGGGATTCCTTTTCTGTGAGTTACAACTTAGGGACAGCAAGCTGAATTATGTTTATCAATATGGGCTGATTATAAATGCCGATAAGGACAATTCCAACAGCAACTATCATCGTAGGAATCAACATGCTTAAAGGGGCCTCTTCAATCACTGACGCCCCGTCTCCATGGGCGTGAGAATCATGCCCATCATGGCTTTCATGGAAAACATACCCGATTTCAAAAATCCGGAAAAAGAGCACGACATTAACCAGGCTGGATACGAGCAGTGCAATGACAAATGTCCAGGAACCGGCGACTACGGCACCCTGAAGAAGGTACCACTTACTGAAGAACCCGCATGTTGGAGGTACGCCTATCATTGAAAGAGCGGCTACAACAAGTGCAGTCATGGTAAAGGGCATTTTTTTGAAGAGGGCATTAAAATCGGAGATATTGTGGCTTTTCATACGATAGCATACGATACCGGCTACAGTAAAAACTCCAAGGGTCATAACGGCATCATTTATAATATGGAGGATTGCTCCTTTAATAGCTATGGTATTGGCAAGACCTACTCCACCCACCATATATCCAATTTCGGCCACAACAATGTAACACAACATTCTTTTGAAGTCCGTCTGAGCAAGCGCCATGATTGCGCCGGCAAAGATAGCTAAAATACCGGCCCAGACCATAATGTCCGTTGTGTGAGTCATAATGATGGAAAAGTCGGGGTCAAAAACGGTAAACAGTATCCTTATCATGACATAGACAGCGATCTTGGTTGTCAATGGAGCTATTAGAGCACTGCTTGTTGAAGGTGCCAGGGTATACGCATCGGGGAGCCATGCATGCAATGGGAAAAGCGCCATCTTTATAGCTACACCAACCATAAAGAAGGCAAAGGCAACCAGGACTACCTTGGAACTGTAAATACTGGGCAAAATCTTGGCAAGGTCGGCAATATTGAGTGAACCGGTTGCCAGGTAGAGATAGCCCACTCCCAGCAGATAAAAACAGGCCCCGACGGTTCCCATAACCACGTACCTGAAAGTGGCCAGCGGTGCCCCGTCCTCCCCGACAGCTATTAAGGCGTATCCAGCCAGTGACGCTATCTCCAAAAACACAAAGAGATTAAAAAGATCACCTGTAATTACTATACCTAAAAATCCGGAGACCTGTAAAAGGAAGATAGTATAAAAATAAGGGGTCTTGCCGGGCAGCTCCTGTTCAATACTTTTTCTGGAATAAACAGCTACAAGCAGCGAGATTCCAGAAATCAGTAGCATCATAGGGGCATTTAGATAATCAATTACGCATTCTATTCCCCACGGTGGCATCCAGCCACCTACATAGTAGTGGATGACCCCCGTGCAAAGCACCGTTTTTAAGGTAATGATAGAGTAAAGTACCGACAGGGTAATGCCCAGAATGACCCAGGGATAACATAGGTCTTTTTTCCACAATCCGATAAGCGGTGTGACAATAGAGAACATCAAAGGAATAACTATAATAAGAATAGGTGCCTGTTCTGTCATTTTATCGCCTTTAGAATCTCGTCTTCTTCAAGAGTATTATATTTTCTGTAAATCATTATGACTATGGCTAAGGCAACACCGAGTGTGGCGACCATAACAACAATAGCCGTAAGCATAAGTACATGTGGCAGTGGATTGATGTAATGAGAAACGTCAATGGCGTGTTTCACAGGTCCGTGGCCATTTGTTAAAATCGGCAGAGTAGCGCCCTTCTTGCAGGCAACAGAAACAAAGAAAAGAATAATTGCCGTTTGAAAGATGTTCATGCCAACGATCTTTTTTATAAGATTTCTCTTGCCGATCATGGCATAGAAACCGATCATCATTAGAACTATATATATCCAGTAGTTGTACTTACTAACAATAAAATCAAAATCCAGCATGCTCCAACAAGCTCCCTAAAGTGCAAGGTGTTTTGCTAATAGTGTTATGTTTTGCGCCTCTTTCTCAGTAATAAAGCACATGCCATCCCCGATGTGAAGATAACAACAGTTTCACCAAGGGTATCATAACCCCTGTAATCGGCAAGTACGGCGGTCACTATATTTGGTGTGGCTGTATCATTCACCGCCTTCGTAATATATCGTGGGGAAACGTGTCTGCTTGCAGGGGAATTCGGGTCAGCCCAACCGGGCATGTCCAGTGTGCCGTAGATAAGGATTATTCCTGTAATTACTACAACAATCAGGTTTAAAATTCTCAATCCTTTGTCCTCCTGGTGGTTTTAAACACAGCGGCAACGAGCAGCACCGTTCCGATGCCGGCACTAACGGATGCCTCCGTAAAGGCGACATCAACGGCACCCATCTGTGCCCACATGAGACACATAAAGAAACTATAGGCCCCGAGTATCATAACAGCGCTCAAAAGATCCTTCACAGTGATCGCAGCCACAGCGCATATTACGACAAAAACAAGGATGATGATGTCAAATGGTAAAATCACTTTTTATCTTCCCCTTTCGTCCACGGCTGAATACCGCGCCTCAATGCCGCCCTGGAGATAGCATGGGTAGCGGTGGGCTGGGCGAGGGCCATGAATACCGCAATGAAAACTATCTTCAAGCCGGTCAGGGAAATCCCTTCATATATAGCAAGGCCTATGAGGCATAAAAGAACGGCCAGCGTATCCCCTTTACCCGTTGCGTGCAACCGTGAGAAAAAATCGGGAAAGCGTAATAACCCAATGGTTGCCGTGGCAAAGAAAAAGATTCCGCCTAATATGAATATCACCGACAGTACAATCGTTCCTATTTCACTCATATCGATTAACTCTCCATCTCCAGGTACTTGGCAACAGCTACGCAGCCTATAAAATTGAGCAGAGCATAGACCATACTGATATCCACGAACATCTCCACTCTCTGGAAGACAAAACCCATAATAAGCAATATAATCAGGGTTTTGGTTCCGATAGCTGAAAGGGCTGCTATCCTGTTATAAACACCTGGCCCAAAGACAACGCGGTAAAGAACAAGAAGAACAAGGACGCTTATCCCCATACCTGTACCGAGAAAAAATTGATTCATCATAAACCCTTAACAAAGTGGCAGAAGGCTACTCTTCTTCATCTTCAGGGAGTACCCCGCCTGTAGAAATATCAATAAATATTGAAAACATAATGGCCATTACAGTGAGCCCTACACCAGTTTCAATGCCTAAAATACCGAGCGATCGTGCCTCAGCCGGCGTTACATGCAGGATTTTAGACAATTGGCCGTAATCGAGATAGTTCCCAAGAAGGATAAGACATAGAAGCCCAATTCCTGAATAAATCAGCACGCCTAAACAGCTCAGTATTGTCACACCTTTTTCGGATAAAAGTTTTTTAGTTTCCGGCAAGCCGTGCGTTATGAGTAATAAGACGAGACTTGCCCCAAGGATGACACCCCCCTGAAAACCTCCTCCCGGGCTGTAGTGTCCATGCATAATGACATAGAGAGCAAAAAGCTGAATAAATGGTACCAGCATCCTTGCGACTGTACCGATAATTATATCATCGCTTTGACGTATCATCTGAGGTTCCTGCAGTTAAGAATTAGTTTTGGTTATAAAAACTTTTTGTTTACATCTTTTATGCAAAGGGCAAGAGATAATCTAAGCATGCTTTCTCAGCGCCCCGTATATCCGGGCAACGTCTAATACATCCTGTACGTAGATATGATCTGCTTCCATAAAGACATGAGCGACCCTGTCTTCCATCTCTCCGGTATTGAGATCATCTGCCACCTTTTTACTTAGAGCGTGAATAAAAAACTCCCCTTCCATGATATCCATGGTAATGGTTCCTGGTGTGAGGGTAATTGAGTTTGCCAGCGTCACCCAGGAGATATCGCTCTCCAGTTTTGTGTTAAATCTGATTATCTTAGGATCAATCGGCATTTTTGGAGACAGAGCCAGATAGGCTACATGGAAATTGGATAGGATGATTTGATAGAGAAGCCATGGTATATAAGCAATAAACCTTTGAACTATTATTCTTATATCTCCCACCCTCGTATTGGCAAAGAGTAAATCCTGCGTCATAAAAGCAATTAGAAAGGAACATATAACGCCAAGGGCAAGATGAAAAAGGTCGAACTTTCCTGATAACATAGTCCAGAAAACCATCAGGATGAAAAAAGTAGCAATAAAATTCTGGAAGCCGGATTTTGTTTCCTGGGCCCCTTTAAAGAGGGCTTGAATTTTTTGTTCTTCTATCTGTCGTGTTTCGGATGTTATCTTGACGGCAGTGGTTAACAACCCTTCTGCCTGTTCTCTGGCGTCTTCCAAAATGCGAAACGAATCATCTGTTGCCTGAATCAAGAGTGTTACTTCCACAGTTCAAATCCCTTCCGTTCTATAAAAATTCCAACTGCCTGCTAAGGTACAATTAACACCGGTACTGCCGCTTCTTCGGCAACCATGTATGTTGAACTCTTTTTGAAAATTTTCTTAAACAGTGGTTTTTCAGAGATAGCGCCCAGGACAATAAGGGTGGCTCTGTAATCTTTAGAAGCGGTTATTATCTCTTCCGACGTCTGGCCGGCATAGATATGTGATTCCGCATCTATGTTTTCATCGAGGCATATTTTACGTGTGTGAGCCAGCTTCTCTTTCAACTCGCGCATATCCCTTACAGTTAGCTTTCCGTTTATGACATTTACAATTTCCACCGCACCCAGTATTTCCTTGAAACCCAACAGATATGTCAAGGCCTTTTCAGACGCAGGAGACCAATCCGTGGTAAAGACAACGTGATCGAAAAATCCCTTGTCTTTTGCCGTTGCTGCCTCTTGACTGTCGTTAATAATCAGAATGGGTATAGGAGCGGTTTTAATCAGATTCTTTATGAGGGAACTACGGGATGGATTATTTGTCGTTCTGTCGAGATTGACCACAATAAGTGATACTTCTTCCTTCTTGGCTGCATTTAAAATTCCCGGTAGAGACAGCACTTCTTCTGTCAAAACGCTGGACTTAATCCCAAGATCGGATAGGTCTGCAAGCCATTTCCTTCTTGATTTAGTTTCACTTTTATCCATCATAATGTCAGGGATGGTCTGTAAAAAGACGATCTCCTCAAGACCTGCCCTCTTCAAGGCCAATAAGTCTTCTATCATGCTGAAAGAAAGTGTATTTTCTTCGAGATTAGTTGCGTAAAGGAGTTTCATCACAATCCAAACAATTCTCTTAACGGGTGGTCGTTTTAATTTCAGCAGGAACCAGCAGGGCAGGGAACTCTGATTCCTCGGCTAACTTTTGCGGGACGCTCCCGAGCCATCTCTCTTTCCACGGTCCTTTGCCCGTTGTCCCGGCAACAATCATGCTTGCCCCTCGTTCCTGCGCTGCTCTATTGATCTGCTCGGTAATATTGCCGACATATAAATGAGCTCCGGCATCTATTCCGGCGGCACGAAACATTTCACAGGTCTCATCCAGCCTTTGCCTGGTTTCCTTTCGGATTTTTTGTACGCCCATTGCCGAAGAGCCCGTTAAGCTCTTTTCGCTGGCGACATGAATCACCTCTATATGTTTAATAACACTCTTCAAACTGATCAGGGTTTCGACCGCTCTTTCGCTGGCAGGAGACCAGTCCGTTGCCAGAAGCGGTTTTTCAAAAGGCTTATCATTCACCTTACCGGAAGGCAGCATATACTTATGTACAAATACAGGCTTGGATGTCCTTCGGAGAATCTCTATGATTTCTGAACCGGCATAAAGTTCTTCTATTTTACCTTTCTTGTGGTAACCTGTGACTATAAGATCAACATCTTCCTCTTGGGCAGCGGAAATGACTTTGGGGACGAGCTCACCCACAAGGATGTAAGCTCCAACCTCCATCCCCTGTTCAAAAAGACTTTCTGCCCAGTCGATAAAACGCACATTGGCTATTTCCTTCAATTTTACTTCTTCGTCTTTGAGATAGCCCTTGCCGCGCCGCATGGCCACTTTACTTCTCTCAACCACATGGATAAATACCACGTGATTAAACCCTGCTTTCCTAAGATCCATTAATGATTCTAATGCATCAAACCACAATTCTTCAAACTGAGTAACAAACAGCAGCTTTTTGGTTCCCACGTTTTTCCCACAACCTCCTGCAATATCTCCAAATTCGAGTCGAGTATCAGGCTATAAATTTCTTTATCATCTCTGCCAGTTCTTCAGGTTCAACCGGTTTTTCCATGTATGCTTCAGGTTCCGGCACAGTCTGGTTGCCAAATGCAGTCAAGGCCTCTTGGGAACGGAGGAATGTCCTCTTGGCTATTCCAGATAGAATAATGACAGGAATTTTCTTGAGAGATTCAGCGCTCTTTAATTCCCGGTACATCTTGATGCCACTCTGTTTGGGCATCAAGATGTCCAGGATAATCAGATCTGGATTTTCCTCGACGGCTTTAGCCATGCCCATCTCACCGTTTTTGGCTATTAAGGAAATGAAACCATTTTCCTCTAAAACGGTCACTACAAAAGCTACTATATCAGGATCGTCATCTACGACAAGTACCCTTTTTCCCATAATAGGTCCTCCGTGAAACAGTTATGACTTCTCTGACAGTTACGTCTATTTTATGAGTGAGATGTCACGACTTTAGTGAATTGCCTTACTATATGGCAACTGTATAATAAAGGTGGAACCCTTCCCCGACTTGGAAGAAACGTCTATCTTGCCACCATGTTCTTCTACCAGCTTCCGTGTAACTAATAGGCCGAGACCTGTCCCCTTGCCACCTTTAGTGCTAAAAAAAGAAGTGAAAAGATTTTTTTTAATCTCTTCATTCATGCCGCATCCGTTATCAATGACCTCGAATCTAATCATTTCATTATCTTCGAGGACGGTTTTAACTCGAACTCGCCATTTCTTGGTTTCGTCTGCGTCAAAAATACAGGCATCAATGGCATTAGAAACTAAGTTGAGTAGTGTGCGATGAACTGTATCTGAATCTAAAGATACTTTGCCAATGGATGCATCGAAATCTTTTACAATTTTAATGTCATGTTCTTCTGCCTTTGTTTCCATAAGCATACATACATCCTCGGCGATTTCGTTGGGAAGGCAAACCTTATATTCAGGTTCACGAACCTTAGAATAGGTGAGTAAGCTCAGAACCAGCTCAGATACTCTTCCAACATTTCTCTCCACCATTTTCCAGCCCGCTCTTACCTTATTTGTATCGTCTTTGTCAAGACCAATTTTTACCACATAAGCGCCACCCTTAAGTCCGCTAAGGATATTTTTGATATGGTGAGCTAAGCCGGCCACGGTCTGCCCGATAGCGGCCAGCCTTTCTGATTCGATCAAATTCCGCTCCAGACGTTTAATTTCCGTAAGATCCTGAAAAAACCCAACGCTACCTATAGGCTCATCCTTTTCATAAAGAATAGATCCTGAAAATCTTGTCGGTACCTTCTGGTCATTCTTCGACGAAATCATGATCTCTTTCCAATCAGATTCTTTAAAAATCGTTTTGTGTTCCAGAGCCTGTTTGAAATATTCTCCTATTTCCGGCGGACAGACATCATTAATGCCCATCTTTCTAACAACTTCAATCTTGGAATAGCCGAATATTTTCTGTGCACCGGGATTAAAAATTATAATTTCTCCTCCTTCATCCGTCGCTACTATCCCATCATTAGAACTGGTGATTAGTTTGTCCAGAAATTCTGATTTTCTTCTTACTTCTTCAGTGGCAATCCAGACCATGTTTTCCAGATCTTCAGTGTATTCCCTGAGTTTCCGCTTCATGAGCAATTTTTCTTTAGCTCTTTCAAGGGCTATTGCCAGAACTTCATCCCTGACAGGTTTATTGACAAAATCAGAGGCGCCATACTGAAGAGCTTCTATTGCCGAACCCATATCTCCATGGCCGGTAATCATGATTACTTCCGTATCAGGATTCAGCTCTTTCACTGTCTTTAAGACCTCAAGGCCATCCATGCCGGGCATCTTTATATCTGTAAGAACTATGTCGGGAGATTCACGCTGGAATACTTCTATCCCCTCCTTACCGCTGTATGCAGTAACTACTTCATGACCGTCGCTCTTCAACGAAATGGAAAGAACCCTGACAATTGCTTTTTCATCATCTATGAGTAAAAGTTTGGACATTTTAACTACCTTTATTTTTCAATGACACCTTAATGGTACTTTCTCTGTTATCGCAGGATGTTACCATATCCTGACCATCTTTAATGAAATAACCTTATTAAACATTTGAGGGCATAATTCCCTACTTTGTAATTTTTGTCAAGGAGCATCTGCGATTCCAATGTCCGGAATAAACGGATTAATTGATAAAAATTAGATCATTCGAAAACAGGTTAATTGTAAGGCATGGACCGGTGAAATTATATGGAGGCCATATTTTCCCTTTGACATTTGACGATTTATGGTTTATAGAGGCGTCACATTTTTCAAGCAGGGCATGTCACGACATCTTACGGTTTAAGGAATGAGTATTCTTCCGGTGAAGGATAGAATGCTTATTCCCAATGTGCTTTGCGCTGATTCTGGGCAGTTTTTCACGGAGTTATTGCTGTTTATGGAAACTATCGTATCTGTTAAGCCTCTTCTGGCAGTGGCTGTTTCTCTTTTCGGGTCACTCTTAATTATTATCTTTGGCAAAAAACCGAATTTAAGAGAGGCATGTACCTTTTTAATCGCATTTACAAAGTTTGGCATAATTGCCTCCATGATACCCGTCATCCTTGGGGGACAGAGGATATACTATAACCTTGTTGATGTCTTACCTGGTGTTGGAATCGCCTTCAGGGTAGACTCTTTTGGCCTTCTCTTTGCGCTGGTATCCTCTTCGCTCTGGATAGTAACAACTGTATATTCCATGGGATATATGCGTCCCCTGAAAGAGCATTCTCAAACGCGGTATTTTGCCTTCTTCGCGCTTGCTCTTTCTTCAGCGATTGGAGTTGCATTTTCAGCCAATCTTCTCACGCTCTATCTGTTCTATGAGATGTTATCACTGTCTACTTACTCGCTGGTTACGCATCATCAGGATAAAGCAGCTCGCTCTGCCGGCAGGAAGTATTTGACATATCTGATGGGTGCATCTATAGCATTTCTGCTTCCGGCACTTATATTAACTTATCATTTTACGGGAACCCTGGATTTTGCGGATCAAGGAATATTGGCCGGGGCTGCCTCTAAAACCATGCTCACCGTAATGTTTTTCCTATTCATCGCAGGTATAGGCAAGGCGGCTATTATGCCGCTTCACTCCTGGTTGCCTTCCGCGATGGTGGCTCCAACCCCTGTCAGTGCACTGTTGCATGCTGTTGCCGTCGTAAAGGTTGGAGTGTTCTCGGTGCTGCGTATCTGTTTTCATGTCTTTGGTATAGACTTGATGCATGCTCTATCTCTTGATGTCTTTCTGATTTACTTTATATCCATTACCATTCTTGTGGGTTCGTTGTTTGCTTTGAAGCAGGATGACCTGAAGGCGAGGTTAGCTTATTCAACGGTAAGTCAGCTGTCTTATGTGGTTATGGCGGGGGGACTTATGAGTGTGTTGGGTATGACGGGAGGTGTGCTGCATATAGCGATGCATGCTTTTGGGAAGATCACTCTGTTCTTCTGTGCAGGTGCAATACTTGTCAACACCGGCATAAAAAAGATCAGCGAGATGAAAGGCATCGGGAAGATGATGCCGATAACCATGGGTGCCTTCTTCTTTGGCTCTCTGAGCGTTATCGGTCTGCCGCCTTTCGGCGGATTCTGGAGTAAGTGGAATCTCGCCCTGGGGTGCATTGATATAAACCAGCTCCCGATACTGGTGGTTCTCTTAACCAGTTCCCTGTTGAATGCAGCGTACTTTCTGCCAATAACCTATGATGCCTTTTTTTCACAGGGCAGTAAATTTAATAAAGAGACAACGATCAAGGAAGCCCCTGTTTTAGCAGTGGCACCCCTTGTATTTACTGCTGTTGTTTCTTTTATCTTATTTCTCTGGCCGGGCATTTTCCTTGAATTAGCACGGATGACGGCCAAGGCTGTAATGGGAGGATGAAATGAGAAAAGAATTTGACTGGTTTGATAAACCCGAAAATATAAAGAAATTAAAGATATTTAGCTATGTCATACTTGCATTGAGTGTTGTCGCTGAATTTTTTGTGTCCAGTCATCCTCAGCATTCGTGGGACAAGATACCGGGAATTTATGCATTATTTGGATTTATTACTTGTGTAACAATGATTGTTGTTTCCAAGTTACTGGGGCAATACTGGCTAAAAAGGGATGAAAAGTATTATGATAAATAGCTTTCTTACACCCGCCTTTATATTTTTTATTGGAGCAATCCTGCTGCTTGTCGTTAGAGGGAAGGCAAAACAATTCCTTATACTGTTCATCCCTGCGGTAACTTTCTTCTATCTCATCAAACTTACCCCTGAGGCGTCGATAACCGTGCCTTTCATGCAATATGAATTGAATTTTCTTCATGTTGACAAATTGAGCAAGGTATTTGGATACATCTTCTGTATCGCCGCATTCGGAAGTTTTCTATTCGCCTTACATCTTAAAGGTAAGCTGGAACACCTGTCGTCCCTTGTTTATGTAGGAAGTGCATTGGGAGTTGTCTTCGCAGGAGATTTCCTTACTCTCTATATCTTCTGGGAGTTTATGGCTGTAGCGTCCGTAATGCTCATCTGGGCACGAAGAAAAGAGGAATCCTTGAATGCGGGCTACAGGTATGTCCTCGTTCACATTGTGGGAGGTCTCATACTTTTAGCCGGAATCTTATTATATATTAATGACACCGGCAATCTGACAGTCGGTCGTATTCAAACTCAGACACTTGCCTCGTGGCTTATTTTAATAGGGTTCATGTTGAATGCTGCGGTGCCTCCTCTTCAAGCATGGCTTGCTGATGCATATCCTGAATCCACGGCTACCGGTGGCGTCTTTTTGAGCGCCTTTACAACTAAAACCGCTGTATATACACTGCTTCGTGTCTTTCCCGGTTGGGAAATACTAATATGGCTTGGTGCTCTTATGACCCTTTACGGTATCATCTATGCCATTATGGAAAATGACTGCAGGAGAATTCTCGCTTACAGCATTATCAATCAGGTAGGCTTTATGGTGTGCGGAATCGGTATCGGCACGGCCATGTCAATCAACGGCGCTGCTGCGCATGCCTTTGCCCATATCATCTATAAAGGGTTGCTGTGGATGTCCGCCGGATCTGTTCTCTATATGACCGGTAAAACAAAATGTACAGATCTTGGAGGCCTCTATAAAACGATGCCTTTGACACTCATCTGTTGCTCTATTGCTGCTGCGTCAATTTCTGCCTTTCCACTGACAAGCGGATTTACGACCAAAGCAATGATTCTTCAGGCCGCGGTAGACAAACATTTGATTATTATATACCTCATGCTGGAGGCAGCTTCCGCCGGTGTGTTCCTCCATGCAGGAATCAAATTCCCATATTTTGTCTTCTTTGCAAAAGATAAGGGGCTGAGGGCAGCCGATCCCAAGATGAACATGCAGTGGGCAATGGTCTTTTTTGCCTTCTTATGTATCGGCATAGGCATCTATCCCGAGCCACTTTACAAAATACTGCCATATCCTGTTGAATACCATGCATACACGGGAATGCATGTGGTAAGAATGTTACAGCTCCTCTTCTTCTCAGGGCTGGCATTCTTTGTCTTCTTGAAGCTTTTGAAAAGAACGGAGACTATTACCCTCGATTCCGATTGGTTCTACCGGAAAGGTTCTCAACTGGCTGTATACGTTTTCACGGGTATATCTGCCGGCATCGCCAGTGTACTTGACTATCTGTTTATTCGCCTCCTTCCATCGAAACTGTCAGCCTTCAGTAAAAAACCTATCACTATTTTGATGGGTTCCTATGGGGGGGAGTGTTCGGCGATCGATGATTCTGAGTCTGGTTCTTCGCCAGAGACAACAAATTTTGTTCCTTCAGGGGTACCTGTTCTTATTGCCGTAGTTTTTCTTTCTGTCCTTGCTGTCACATATGTTGTGTTATTTTAATGTGGGCCAGGGGCTAAAAATCTCATTTTGATAAACGGCACCGTTTATGTAAAACATTTATAATGCTTCTCCTTATACGTCTGTATAACCGATTTCCCTTCCTCTCCACTCTTTAAGCAAGAACCACTTTTCAATTAACTGTTGACATTAAGTGTCGAATTATGTTTGATAAACAAAGTAAGAACAGGTGTGTTTGCGTATAGTCTAACACTTTTCCCTTTAGACTTTTTAAAAACTGAAAAACCATTTTTTAAAGCTTTCTCCCTTTTCGAACACTGTTTGGGGAGTTGGCCTTATAAAGGCGAGAAAATTGGAGCATAAAGGAGGAATAATTATGCATGAGAAACGACAGATTGTCAGATTAGGGTTGTGTGTGTCTTTGATACTGTTTACCATGATGGTTGTGTTCGGCTGTGCACCAAAGACAAAGGTATATGGCATCAAGCCTGCCGAAGTATCTGTTGGAGGTATCCGAACGCTGGCTGTCCTTAAATTTGATGGGAAGTACGGGGAAACTGTAAGGAGCGATTTTTATAATAAGCTTGCTGAGATTGAGCATTTCGATCTTATTGATACTACCCAGATGAGTGCCCTGGAAAGAGTAATCTATGACCAGATAGATGATCCCAGGGTTTTGCCCGCCCTTGAAAATCTCCATGCCGATGGCATAATTACAGGACGAGTAACTGCTGACATTAACGATATTCGTGGTACTGATCAGGTCCAGATGAAAGAAGGTACCGGTCAGTACAAAAAGGAGAAGAACATATTTGGCAAGTGGGTTGATGTAGAAATAAAACGTACCGTGCTGAGACCTGTGGCTTATGTCATTCGGCAGGCTTCACTGACCGCGGATTTCAAAGTATTCGATCTGAGAACCAGGAGAATCGTCGCCACAGGAAAGGTTACGAACAACTATAATGAAAAGTTTGGCGGCAGTGAGGAGAACGCATTGTTTTTTGGTGATAAATTGAGTGAACTTCCCGCCCAGAATCAAACCATAAATGAACTTTCCTCCAAGGTTGCCGCTGCACTTGTTGCAAAAATCTCCCCAACTCAGATTGCGACGGTTGTGCAGTTTGATGATGGCGGTAAATACGGATTCGGTGGACACAATATGATAAAACGGGGAATTGAATTTGCCAAACGTGGATCATGGAAAGAGGCCATGGAGATATGGGAAGAGGTAATCAAGACCGAACCCACAAACTCTGCGGCATATTATGATCTCGGTGTTGGTTATGAAAGTTTTGGAGGCCTGAAAAACCTCGAAATTGCAAGAAAAATGTATAAAAAGGCGGCCATGTGTGGAGATAACAATCTTTATATAGAAGCAGTAGCAAGGAGCAACACGACTATTTCTAATCTCCGGAAATACGAACAGCAAAAGAAGCTGCTCAAGGAAGCTCCGGTGAAGAAAAGCAGTGAAGAAGGCGGGGTACGGATATATTAATGGAGTTAAAATTGACAGGTAATAAGAAATTACCTTGGCAAGGAGGATCGTTATGAAACGTAAAACTATTTTTTATGCGAGCATATTTCTGGGGGTGTTGCTCTTCTGTGTCCCGCTGGTTTATGGTGCGACTGTAACTGCAGTTGGCCAGGCACAGATAATTGGAGGCGATGATAATCAGGCTCGTCTGAAGGCTATTGAAGGTGCAAAAAGGGCCGCGGTGGAGCAGGGGGTCGGCACGCTGGTTGATTCCAAAACAAAAGTGGCCAATTTCGAGGTACTGGAGGACAAGATCTATTCAAGAGCAAGCGGTTATGTTACGAATTACAGCATACTGTCTGAAGGTAAAACCCCGGATGGTTCCATATACACTGTAACCATCCGTGCTGATGTCCAGACAGCATCAATCAAAAATGATTTGACAGCCATCGGAATTCTTATGGCAACGGTTGGTAATCCACGGTTTATGGCGGTTTATGTGCCTGAGACGAAGAGTTCTGCCAACCGTAATTCAAGGGTTGTCCGGGCAGCCGAGCAGGCCATTAACGGTGTTTTTGCCCGGAAGGGGTTTATAGTCCTTGATCGAATGTTTATTAGCAATGTTTATAATGAGATTGAACAGGCGGGACGTATCGATATAGATATGGATGACCTGTCAGCCCTTGCCCTGAAGTACAGGGCGGATCTCCTGTTAGTTTATGATGTGCATGCTGCCAAAAAGGTCGGGGGCCAAAGTAAGTACTTCGGCGGCATTATAGTGGAGGTCGCTCTGCGTGCCGTTGCCCCGGCTACAGCGGACCTGATCGCACAGAAGTCCGGTGATCTGTATGTAAAGACTATTAAGGCCGGAGACTATTACGACAACATGCAAGCGGCTAAAGCCTCGGATGCCTTGGGAAAAGCCGTAGCCGAAGCCTTGATTGGTGATACTCTGGCTTACTTTCAACGCTCGGTGCATGCAGGTGCCCGTTTTGACCTGTGGTTTAGAAACTTTTCAGAAGAAGATACATTCACAATTGTGGATGTGATTGAAAAGATGAGCGGTTTCAAGGACAGAGACGTTCGAAATCAGTCCCCCGGGAACTTCCAGCTTGATGTCAATTATCAGGGCAAGAGATTCGATTTTCAAAAAGAGCTTTTCAATGGTCTGAAACAGCACGGTATCCTTTTCCAGACTCAGCAGGCAAAGGGGAATCGATTCCTCTTCTTTAAAGAGGGAACTGACAATCCATTTAGGGAGATACAAGTCCGCTAAGAATTGTAGCATTATGTTATTTTTGAAGAAACCCGCTCTTGATTTGATCAGGGGCGGGTTCTTTTGACCTCCGGTCAAGCCCGAATATGATATAGAGACGTTTGCATAATACCTTAATGTCATTGCGAACGAAGGTGAAGCAATCTCAAATTACCTGTAATTACGAATAGATTGCCACGTCGCTTCGCTCCTCGCAATGACTAAGAAAGCAATTATGCAAAGCTTTAATATAGTGTTTTAAAGGTAAAAAATATTGCGCCTTCCAAAAAAATGGTTAAGCTTCAGTCTCATTACTTTCCTGATCCAGTTTTTCCTCATAGGTTGTCAGAGTTTACCATTAATTGCCGTTGCTCCTACCGCGGTTCAGCTCGGCACATTTGCATATCAATCCGTTGAGGAAGCGGATATCAATACTGCAGTGATTCCACCCGTTACAAAAGAAGAATTGAAGGAGATTAAACGAGTAGCGATATTTTTAGGGCAGGAAAGTCCAACCAGGCCATACGGAAGAATAGGTGATTTAGGGGCCGTAGTGGGAGACAATCTTCGTATAGAATTGATGAAATTGGGATATCAGGTTTGTGACTGGAGCAAAATAGAAAAATACATTGGCGAAAAAGGTGTTCAGGCACCATGCAGCGTCGATACGATGGCTGAAGCTGGAAAAGCACTGGGAGTACAGGCTATTATAACAGGTTCTATCACCTCCGGCCGTACGTGTTCGCTCGGTATGGTGGGAATAGGAAGGATGACTACAGTTGTTCAGAGTGTTTCACTGAAAATCATAGGGGTTAAAAAAGCTGATACATTGATGATCATCACGATTGACTACAAAATAGGGCCGAACCCGAGAGTTGCAGCCGAGGGAATGGCAATAATCTTGAAGGCGAAATTAGAGGACCCTTATGTAGACGTGAAGGAAATGCTGAAGAAAGAGAAAAAAAAGGCAGGGTGAATCTAACTGCCAAAAAAGGTGCTGACTGTTCGGGAAGATGTTAAATTTTACATATAAAGATGTATCGGCGTTTGCCATGGGAACTTTGGTAAATGAATAACTGCAGGATGCTTGCAGAGATTTTCATTACAGGCCTTCCGGAATTTGTATAGCGACGACTTCTCCTGTTGCGCATACTTGATCTTTGGAGGATAGCGTAATGTTCACGATAATCCTGCGCCCTCTGATTTCCTTAACCTTGCCGCGAAGCTCCATGGGGGCATCAATGGGTGTCGGTCGCAAATAATCCACATGTATCGATGCTGTTACAAATCTTAATTCCGGTTCTGTTCCCATGTCACGACCTGCTGCTCGGTAGGCTGCCGCGGCTGCCGTTCCGGTTCCATGGCAATCGATGACCGACGCAATGATTCCCCCGTAAACATAACCTGCCATGGCTATGTGATGTGGCAGCGGGGTGAATCGACAAACCGATTCATCACCTTCCCAATAACTTTTTATTTGGAGCCCGTGTTGGTTCAGGCGGCCACAACCATAACAGACACTGTGTGCCTCTTCGTAGTAATCCTGAAATGCTTTTTCAACCATCTATCATCCCTTTTAAGCCTGCCGTGCCAGTTCTCTGTTTTTGGTTTTATAAGACATTGCTTTTCATGCGTGGTCTGAGTTGCGTGAATGAGCAGATAACTGAACTTTGAAAATTGACTATAGCGCCACGATATTAATTCTCTGTGTGTAATTTATGAGAAGGAATGAAGATGAGTCAAGAGCAGACTTGACCCACTTCCTTTATCTTATTATCCTTTTCCGTTTGTTTTCCCGGAGTCTTTTTTATCATTGCCATGCTTTAATGTTTGATGCACTCGTAAAAAGTCAGAAAGTGTGCTCTTTGTCATGCTGAACTTGTTTCAGCATCTAATTATTTCAGCAAGTTAGAGACCCTGAAATAAATTAAGGGTGACAGAAAAAGACTTTTTACGAGATTGTCAATGTTTCCAGCGTAAGCTTTTTGATGAATCCTAAATAGGTGTCCTGTATTTCTGACAAATTTCCTTTATATTCGGGCCACACATGGATACTCTATTTCCGGTCTATTCATTAATTCTTTCTTCTCTTCTTCAATATTTTGGCGGAAGTGCATGGGAATCGAACCCACCTGGGACGGTTCTAGCGCCCCACACTGGATTTGAAGTCCAGGAGGCCCACCAGTGACCTTGGCACTTCCGCAATCGGCATATTAATATCGGATCACTTATTAAATGTCAACGGTTACAAACTGCTGCCTGTTGTTTCCGCTATTTATCTTAAAGCTTAATGCTAACATCATTCAAGTATTCTGGTTGTACCGTCAGTGCAAGAGAGTTGTCAATTAATTGTACTGTGACTTCATCGCCCGTTTTGGCCTTTGTTTTATTCTCTGGCAGCACTATAAGCCCGTTCGCCCTGACCATCGATTTCAGAATGCCGGATCCCTGCTCACCGGTCGTTGTGGCGAAGCATTTTCCACCTTCATATGTTATATGGGCTCGTATGAAGTTTTTAAACCCGCTCTTCTTCTTGATTTCTTCCTTCAGAATCGCCGTTACCGTTTTTCTAAACAGTTTTTTGTGCCCCATCATCTTCAAAATTGAGGGTCTTGCAAACTGTTCAAATGAAATCATGGATGACACAGGATTGCCGGGGAGTCCCAAGACAGGAACATCTTCAATAGTGCCGTAGGCAAGGGGTTTACCGGGTCTCATTGCAACCTGCCAGAACTCCATCCTGTTTCCCACTTCCTTCATGATTTCCTTTACGAGGTCATAATCTCCCACCGATACGCCACCGGACGAGATTATGATATCAGCTCGCCTCGCCTCCTTAAATTTTGCGATCAGGTCTTCTCTAACATCTTTTGCTATGCCTATCTGGAGTGGAATAGCGCCGCAATCTATGATCTGCGCAGCTATGGAATAGCTGTTGCTGCTTCTGATCGTTCCCGATGACATTTTTTCGTCTATATCGACAAGTTCGTCACCTGTAGCCAGGATTGCCACCACGGGTCTCTGATAAATATTTATAAAGGAGCGGCCGAGTGAGGCCATCATGCCTATTTCTGCAGGTCTGATGACAGTCCCGGATGGAATAACAAGCTCACCATCTTTAACATCTTCGCCTGCAAACCTTATATCCTGTCCTGTTGAGGCTTCGCTAAATATCTTTACACTTGTCCCGGTTTTTTCTGTTTCCTCCATTCTCACAACTGCATCGGCACCGGGTGGTATGTGAGCTCCGGTCATTATCCTGGATGTCTCGCCGGAGTTGACGGTCTTCAGAGGGGTATGTCCTGCCGGGATGTCTTCAATAACATTAAGAATAATTGGATTTTCCCTTGATGCCTTCTTTGTGTCTTCCCAACGGAGGGCATAGCCATCCATTGCCGAATTGTTTTCAGGGGGAATGTCCATGTCAGCATATATATCTTCTCCCAGAACTCTTCCGAGTGAGTTCAGTATGTCTGTCTTTTCCAAACCGAGGGGAGTGATAGAACCGAGTATTCTGTTGAGTGCTTCTTCAACTGTTATCATAATATATAATCCTCCGTAAGCGTTTTGAACTTAAACGGTTAACGCATTTTTGTCCGGTTGCATCGGTAATTTAGGTGAAAAACGCTATCTTAAAAGTTCTTCCTTGTCAATATGGAACGGGGGTCTTTTTCACTTGAATTAATCTAATTGATGTTATAGATGAGAGTTCAGAGTTCAAAGTTTCGAGTTTAAAGTTTAAAGCTCAACCCGGAACCCTGAACTTTGAACTCCAAACTCGGAACTCGGAGCTAATAAATGGGGCACCTTGATTTACAGAAAAAGATAAGGAAGTTACTGAAAGAAAAGAATGCCATTCTATTGGTGCATTATTATCAAAGAGACGAGATTCAAGAGATTGCTGATATTTTAGGTGATTCACTGGCTTTGAGTATAGGGGCAGCCAAAACAGATGCCGATATTATTGTTTTTGCAGGTGTTCTCTTTATGGCGGAGAGTGCCTCAATAGTATCTCCTGATAAGACTGTGCTTCTCCCAAGACTGGATGCCGGATGTCCGCTTGCAGATATGGTTACCGTCCCGCAGCTAAAAATGGCGAAAAAGAAAAATCCGGGTGCTGCAGTAGTGACCTACGTGAATTCTTCCGCCGAAATAAAAGCCCAGAGCGATATATGCTGTACCTCTTCCAATGCTTTAGGGGTAGTCAATTCGCTCAAAAATTATAAAAAAGTCCTTATGATTCCCGATGGAAATATTGCCCGCTACACTGCCAGATTTACCGACAAGGAAATCATTCCATGGAATGGTTACTGCCCGGTTCACCATTTTGTAAAACCACAAGAAGTAAAGAAGGTTAAAGCTAAGCATCCACAGGCGCAATTTGTCGCCCATCCCGAATGTGCCCCGGAGATACTTGACATAGCGGATTATGTTGGGAGTACCCAGGGGATTATCAGATTTGCCAAAGAAACCGATGCCCGGGAAATTATTGTCGGTACCGAGGCAGGAATCATGTATCAGCTAAAAAAGGAAATTCCAGGGAAGAAATTTATTTCTGCCTCGGATAAGCTGATCTGTCGTACCATGAAATACACTACACTTGAAGATATCTTAAGCTCGCTTTTGGAAATGAAACATGTAATCAAGGTTCCTGAAGATGTACGGGTTCCAGCCGAAAAGGCCCTTAAGGGAATGTTGGAGATTGGAGCTGAAGACTGACGGCTGATGATAGCCGAATGTTTCAAATACTTCGGGAGTGAGATTGTTTTTGGTGAAAGAAATTGTGATATCTGATCCCGTCTTTAATGCCGTTATCGAGAAGATTAACCAGGGAGAGAACGAATTAAAGGTTAGCGGTCTTCACGGTTCGGCAAAGTCCTTCCTTTTTGCAGCGCTTTTTAAAACCATAAAGAAACCCCAGATTATAATTTGTTCCACCGAAAGAAAAGCAAAAGATGTATACCAGGATGTCTCTTTCTTCCTTGATGGTAACGATGTTGTCTTTTATCCGCCATGGGAAATGGTTTCAACCGATATGCTTTCTTGCCAGGGGGATGTGGAGCCAAGGAGGATAGATACCCTTTTCAGATTGGTTTCCGGTAATCCCGCCGTATTTGTTATTCCGCTTTCTGCCCTTCTGCAAAGAGCTGTTCCGAGAAACATTCTTGAAGATTATGTTGAGACAATATCCATAGGTGATACCTTGGAAAGGGATAGTTTTACCGCGAAGCTGGACGAGGGAGGCTACAGGAGGGTAGCCCTGGTAGAGGAGGAGGGGGAGTTTAGTGTAAGGGGTCATGTGATTGACATTTTTCCTCCAATCTCTGATACGCCCTTGAGAATGCTGTTTATAGGGGATGAATTAGAGTCGATCAGGGAATTTGATACGGTTTCACAAAGATCTACTAAAGAGTTCGATGAGTTTGTTCTCACCCCTGCGAGGGAGCTTATACTGTCAGGGAATGTACAGCGACAGGCTATAAGGAACTTGAAGAAAAGGGCGGGTGAGCTGGGCACTTCTATAACCGTGCGAAATCGCATTGCCGAAATAATAAAAAATGGTCTTTCCTCTTCGATAAACCCGCTGTTTTTACCTCTGTTTTATAATGGTCTTGATACGATTTTTGATTATGTTCCTGAGGATAGCATGTTGATTTTTGACGATTTCATCGCCATGCAGCAGGCTGAAGAAAAGATTGTAAATGATATAGATGGATTTCTACTCAAGGCCGAAAGAGAAGATAAATTCTATCTGGAAAAAGATTTTTTTTGTGTATCAATGGCGGAACTGTTTCAGCGCTTTGTGGATTTCAAGAAGGTATATATTGAGGGACTTGAATTTGGCATTGATGATAAAAATGATTCTGCAGTCAAATTTCATATTGAGACCAATACCGGGCTGAAGAAGAAAACATCTGAAATCAGCATGGAAGATAGTATTCTGGCCCCTCTCGTGGAAAAGATTAGAAAGTGGATGGATGATGGAAATCTTGTATCCTTTTTGTGTAGCGGAGACGAAGGGATTCAGAGAATGTCCCATCTGCTTATGGGATATTCCCTCCCTGTTACCAGGTCAGATGCCCCTGTCTTATCTGAGCTGGCACGGCATGATGGCAAAGGAAGCCTGATCTTAAGAGATGGGAAGATAACTGAGGGTTTTCATTTTCCAGGTCTCAAGATCATTGTTGTTGGTGAAGAGGAAGTTTTTGGCAAAAAGGAAAAAAGGAGAAGGGCACGACCGGTCAGAGAGGGATATTTTCTTAAATCGTTTGGG
Source organism: Syntrophales bacterium (assembly GCA_030655775.1). Taxonomy (NCBI): domain Bacteria; kingdom Pseudomonadati; phylum Thermodesulfobacteriota; class Syntrophia; order Syntrophales; species Syntrophales bacterium. Next base: position 17,521 of record JAUSPI010000255.1, on the reverse strand, counting down.
GAGTTGAGGGAGGAGGACTATGTTGTCCATACCGATCATGGCATAGGTAAATACCTTGGGCTTAAAAAGTTATCAATTGGAAAGATCGAGAATGATTTCCTGCTTATCGAGTATCTTGGAGGTGATAAGCTCTATATCCCTGTTGACCGTCTGGATCAGATTCAGAGATATATCGGCCCGGATGGTTATGTACCGAGCATTGATAAATTGGGTGGCTCTTCATGGGATGTGGTTAAGAAGAGGGTAAAGAGATCCGTGCGGGAAATTGCGGAAGAGCTCGTTTCCGTTTATGCCGCCAGGGAAGTGATGGAAGGGCACTCGTTTTCTCCTACCGACAGATATTATGATGAATTTTCGTCTTCCTTTGAGTATGATGAGACTCCGGATCAGGCAAAAGCTATAGAGGAAATCATCTATGATATGAGTGATTCCAAGCCGATGGACAGATTAATCTGCGGGGATGCCGGGTTTGGCAAGACCGAAGTAGCACTGAGGGCCTCTTTCAGGGCGGCGATGGAGGGGAAACAGGTGGCGGTTCTGGTTCCCACAACAATTCTGGCAGAACAGCATTATCAGACATTTGCCAGGAGACTTGAAAAAACCCCTGTCAGCGTTGAGGTTTTGAACCGGTTCAAAACCAGGGCTCAGCAAAAGGAAATCGTTGAGGCGATAAACAGAGGGTTGGTAGATATTGTAATCGGCACCCACAGGATTTTGCAGAAGGACGTTGTTTTTAAAGATTTGGGACTTGTTATTATAGATGAAGAACAGCTTTTTGGGGTGAGCCACAAAGAAAAGCTGAAAAAGTTACGTGCCCTTGTTGATGTTCTGACAATGACAGCGACCCCTATACCGAGGACACTGCATCTGTCGTTAATTGGGATAAGGGATTTATCTATTATCAACACACCTCCTGATGATCGTCTTTCCATCAAAACGTATGCTTTGGAGTTTGATGAAGATGCGATAAGGGATGCTATCAGACGAGAGATTGAAAGAGGTGGCCAGGTTTTCTTTCTTCATGACAGGGTACGTTCAATATACACAATGGCGCGAGTTATAGAGAGACTGGTTCCCGAGGCTAAGGTTGGAGTAGCCCATGGCCAGATGAAGAGCAGGGAACTTGAGAATGTTATGGTGAAATACCTACAGCGGGATTACAATGTCCTTGTGTGTACCACGATTATAGGATCAGGAATTGACATCCCGACGGCAAATACAATGATTATAAATCGTGCGGACAGATTTGGACTTTCCCAGTTGTACCAACTCAGAGGGAGGGTAGGAAGGTCAAAAGAAGAAGCTTACGCTTTTCTCCTGGTTCCCAAAGGAGCAATGCTCTCAGAGGACGCCAGAAAGAGACTTCAGGTAATCAAAGAATTTTCGGAACCCGGTTCCGGTTTCAGGATTGCCTCTCATGACCTGGAAATAAGGGGAGCCGGGAATCTCCTGGGAATATCGCAGTCGGGTCATATTTCCGCCGTGGGCTATGAGCTTTATACTCAGTTAATGGAAAGAACTGTTAGGGAACTCAGGGGTGAAAAGATGCCCGAAGAGGAAATAAAGCCGGAAATCAATATGGGATTGCCGGCCTTTATTCCGGATGATTATATAGCCGATATGCACAGGAGGCTTGTAACCTATAAGCGGGTATCCATGGCTGCCACTGATGATGACCTAACCGAGATTAGAGAAGAGCTTGAAGATTGCTATGGGTTTATCGCTCCGCAAGTTGAAAATCTTCTGGAGATTATCAGTGCCAGGAACCTTTTAAAGGATGTTTGGGGTAAAAAGATGGAGTATGACGGGAAGAAGATTTCCATTTATTTTCATAAGGATAGCCCCGTTGAACCGGGAAAGATAGTTGAACTTTCCCAGAAAAAGATGAAAGGGTCGCAGTTTACACCCGATTTTAAACTAAGTGTCCCGATGTCGGGCCTTAGCGGTGACGAAGTTTTAAAACAGGCAAAGGATTTACTGCGTGAGTTTCAAGTTTAAAGGGTTTAGGAGTTAAGATGTATAGAAACGGGTCGTATCGTACATGGCAATTTCTGTGTATAGGTGTTGTTTTATTTATTATCTTATCCGGCTGTCAGGGTGTGGATGACACTGCGAAGAAATATATTGCTACTGTCAATGGAGCGAAGATTTTCCTGAGTGATTTCAACGAAAGATTAAAAAAAGAACTGGATATCATGGAGAGCATTCCGTCCTTGAAAGAGGGTGAAATCGACCGGCTGAAAGAGGAAATATTGAATGAACTTATTGATGATAAGATCATGCTGCTTCGTGCTGAAAAGCTTTCCCTGTCCGTTAGTAATGAAGATTTGAAGAATAGAATTGAGGAAATAAACAAGGATTATCCTGATGGTGGATTTAAAAAGATATTTACGAAAAGTGGAATAGATTATGATATCTGGAAGGAAGCGTTGAAAAAAAGGGTAATGCTGGAAAAACTGGTTCATCATGATGTGAATTCCATTATTATGGTTGAAGAGGATGAAGCTTTTGCATATTATGAGGATCATTCAGAGCAATATATCTCCGGGGAACGGGTTCATGCCGCTCATATTGTCGTCCAAAGTCGTAAGGAGGCAGAAGAAGTTCTTAAAAGATTGAAGGGTGGAGAGGATTTTGGTAAGGTTGCGCAGGAGATTTCCACCGGTCCGGAAAGTATCAGAGGCGGAGACCTCGGAGTTTTTAGTCGAGAGGTGATGCCGGAATCCTTTGATAAGGTTGTATTTTCTTTGCCCCCCGGGAAAATCAGCAAGGTGGTAAATACTCCTTACGGCTATCATATCTTCAAGGTTTTTAAGAAAAGTAAAGGTGAGAGGATAAGCTTTTCGGAAGTAAAGAAGAAGATTATATTCGATCTGAAAAAAGAAAAAGAAGAGCTTGAATATATGAAGTGGTTGAAAAAGTTAAGGTCGGAGGTAGATATCAAAATTAACAGGGACCTCCTTAGGAAGGTCAAAGTGTCGTAAAAAGAGTGCCTAAAGTGAACTAAAGTTTAAAGTGCCTAAAGTTGACAAATTCGTAAAAAGTCTCAAAATGTGTCATTTGTCATCCTGAACTTGTTTCAGGATCTCACTTGTTTCAGCATCTAAACATTTCAACAACTTAGAGACCCTGAATGATCCTGAAACAAGTTCAGGACATGATTTTGGGTGACAAAAAATGGCTTTTTACGAATGCATCAACCTTAACTTTAGGCACTTTAGCTCACTTTAGTCACTTAAAACTTAAATTGGCAGGTGTTTATGAAAGCGTTGAAAGTATGTATATTTATCTGTTTTGCGGTGATATTTCTATCCAATCCGCTAAATGCTAAAATTGTAGACAGGATCGTTGCCATTGTGAATGATGAAGTTATAACCCTATTTGAGTTGAACAGCGACCTTGAACCCCATTTGAAAAAGATAGAGGAATCCAGAAAAGGAGAAAGCAGGGAAAAGATTATTGCAGAGGCCAGGCTGGCAATGTTGAACAAGATGATTGATGAAACCCTGGTAACGCAAGAGGCAAAGAAACTGGGAATTGTTGTGAAAGAAGAAGATGTTATGCAAGCCGTCGGTGATATGTTGTCCAGAAGAAATAGCAAGATGGAAGATTTCATGAAGACTCTGGCTAAAGAGGGAAGCAACTTCGAGAGGTATAAAGAAGAAGTTAAAGAACACCTGATGAAGATGAGACTGGTTGGAAGAAACATAAAATCAAAAGTTTCCGTTACCGATGAGGAGATAGGCGATTATTATCGTGAGCACCGGAAGGATTATGAGGGAGAAGAGGCAGTTAGAATAAAACAGATACTTATCATTTTACCCAAAGATTGCAGCAAGAAAAAGAAACGGCAACTGAGAGCGAAGGCTAAAACGATACATAGGCAATTGGAAGAAGGAAAATCGTTTGAGTTGTTGGCAAGCGAGCATTCCCAAGGACCTGCCGCAAAAATCGGTGGCGACCTCGGTTTTGTCGAGAAAGGGATGATTCTTCCGGAGGTGGACAAAGAGGCCTTCAGCTTAGCGAATGGTCAGATAAGTGATGTTATCGAATCTCCCATAGGTTTTCATATTATAAAGGTGACGGACAGGAAGGGTGCAGGGATAAAGTCGCTCGAGTCAGTACGTGAAGAAATTAAAGATAGGATAGGTCAGGTCAAGATTGAGAAGAAGTTTTATGAATGGCTCGAAGAACTGAGAAAAAAATCCTATATAGATATAAGGCTTTAAAGTTAAGCTCACTCCTAATCAATAATTGCAAAATTTTTGTCATATCGACAAACTATTGTCGATGCTGAGACACTAAGCGCCTAATTCCATGAAACATATAAAGATAAGGGGTGCGCGTCAGCACAACCTGAAAAATATAAATATAAACATTCCCAGAGATGAACTTGTCGTGATAACCGGTGTCAGCGGTTCCGGTAAATCGTCTCTGGCTTTCGATACGATTTATGCCGAGGGACAGAGACGATATGTGGAATCACTTTCTACCTATGCACGCCAGTTCATCGGTCAGTTGGATAAGCCCGAGGTTGAATTGATAGAGGGTTTGTCCCCCGCCATAGCTATTGAACAAAGAACAGCAAGTCAGAACCCCCGTTCGACGGTTGGAACAGTAACCGAGATATACGATTACCTCCGCCTTTTATATGCACGGATAGGAGTGCCCCACTGTTATAAATGTGGACGGGAGATTAAATCTGAAACCATTGATATAATACTCGATAATGTACTGGTATTTCCCGAAAAGACAAAAATAAATATTATGTCGCCGATTGTCAGGGGAAAGAAGGGTGAATTTCAGAAAGAATTGAAGAAATTGCGCAAGGACGGTTTTGTTCGGGTCAGGATTGATGGAAGGACTCTGGAACTTGCCGAAGATATTGAACTGGACAGGAATAAGCGCCACAATATCGATGTTGTAGTTGACAGGCTTATCATGAAAAAAGGGATACGAAAGCGATTGAGGGATTCTCTCGAAATTGCCATGGGCCTGTCGGAGGGGCTTGTCAGGATTGCTACCGACGGGGGCAAGGATATTATCTTTAGTGAAGGATATGCCTGTCAGGATTGCGGCGTCAGCATTGTTGAGATGACACCGCGGATGTTTTCGTTCAATAGTCCTTACGGTGCCTGCCCTGACTGTGGTGGTCTGGGGACACGGATGTATTTTGATGAGGATCTGGTTGTGCCTGATCCGGGACTTTCCATAAGGGAGGGTGCTATCGTCCCCTGGGAAAACAGGAATTCCCTTAACTTTTATCAGATGCTGGAGGCCCTTTCCAAACACTATAAATTTGATATCAACGTTCCATTTAATAAATTGTCGGAAAGGATCAGAACTGTCCTTCTGTACGGTTCAGGAGATGAAGAGATTAAATTCCATTTTGACAGGGGCGGCAGACGGTATTTTTATACCAAGCCGTTTGAAGGTGTGATCAACAATCTTGACCGACGATACAGGGAAACAAATTCCAATGAAGTAAGAATGGGGTTAGCGACATATATTAATGTAAGGGAATGTCCGACCTGTCATGGTTATAGACTCAAAGAAGAGAGTCTTTCTGTAACTGTAGGGGGTAAAAATATATGTGAAGTGTGTCAGATGTCGATCGGGGAGTGCATCAGATTCTTTGAAACGCTTTCTCTGTCGGACCAGAATATGGTTGTATCTGAAAGGATAGTGAAGGAGATAAAGGAAAGACTTCGATTTCTCCTCGATGTAGGAATGGATTATATCAATCTGGCCAGGTCTTCGGGTACCCTCTCCGGTGGGGAGTGGCAGCGTATCAAACTCGCAACGCAGATAGGTTCCGGACTGGTAGGTGTTCTTTATGTGTTAGATGAACCGACAGTTGGTCTGCACCAGAGGGATAACATCAGACTTATTTCTACACTTAAGCATCTGCGCGATATGGGGAATACAGTTTTAGTGGTGGAACACGATGCGGAGATGATAATGTCATCTGATTGCATTGTTGACATGGGACCGGGTGCGGGATTGAATGGGGGTGAGGTTGTCTTTCAAGGTACACCGGGAGAAATTTGCAAGAGTGAAAGATCCCTGACGGGTAAATATCTTTCAGGGATGTTATCCATTCCGGTACCCGATCGGCGAAGACATGTCCCTGATGAATTTATAATCCTGGAAGGTGCTAATCAAAATAACCTGAAGGATATCGACATAAAGATTCCGGTGGGGGTTTTTACATGTGTGACCGGTGTATCCGGTTCGGGAAAGAGCACCATGGTCATCGAAACTCTTTATAAGGTACTTGCCCGCAGGCTGTACAGATACAGGGGCAGGGTGGGGAAGTTGAGACGGATAGGAACCCTTGGTGGTATCGAAAGAGTTATCGTCATGAACCAGCAACCTATAGGACGTACCCCGCGATCAAATCCGGCCACCTATACAGGAGCATTTACACATATCAGGGAGCTTTTTGTAAGGCTTTCTGAATCACGTATCAGGGGGTATAAACCTGGTAGATTCAGTTTTAATGTCAAGGGTGGAAGATGTGAATCCTGCTATGGGAATGGTTTGATAAGAGTGGAGATGCATTTTTTGCCGGATGTTTATGTGACCTGTGATGTATGTCATGGGAAGAGATTCAACAAGGATACCCTGGAAATTAAATACAGGGGGGAAAATATAGCAGATATTCTGGATATGACAGTCAATCAAGGACTTTCATTTTTTGACAGTGTTCCGGCGATAAAATCGAAACTGCAGCTCCTTTTCGATGTGGGTCTCGGGTACCTAAAATTAGGCCAATCTGCGACGACTCTTTCAGGTGGAGAGGCACAGAGGATAAAACTGGCGAGAGAATTGGGTAAACGAGCTACTGCAAACACCCTTTATATTCTTGATGAACCTACGATAGGCCTTCACTTTGCGGATATTCAGAAGCTTCTCGATGTCTTAATGAGACTGGTGGATATGGGAAATACTGTTGTAGTAATTGAACACAACCTGGATGTGATAAAATCTGCCGATTATGTAATTGACCTTGGTCCTGAAGGTGGGGAAAGAGGAGGGAAAATTGTTGCTTCTGGTACCCCTGAGGAAGTGGCAGGTATGAAAGATTCTATAACAGGGCAGTTTTTGAATAAGGTTTTGTTGGCAGCTAAGTGCCAATAGATGCTTACTTCATTCTCGTTCAAGGTTAATTCCGAGTTTGCCCATCTTTTTATGGAGGGTGTTTCTATTTATCCCGAGAAAATCCGCGGCGGCAGTCTTAACATTATTAGAACGTTTTAAGGCAATCTTGATTAAGCTACTTTCAAATATCGATAATATTTCCTCATATAATCTGCTCTTTTCTGTGTCTGTCGAACAGAGTAGCGTGACAATGTTTTCTAATTTTTCCTCGATGATATCTTCTACGACTGGGAATAATGATGTTTGAGCAGCCTCATCCATAACCATTCTATTAGATTTTTGTATATCCATGAGAGAGACCGTTCCTTCCTTCATCATAAATTGGCATTCAGACATCTGTGATCAAAAGATGACCATTTTTATCAGAGATGAGTCAGCTTTATGTAAATAGTTCCTAAAAGTATAATAACTACAACCCAGGCTGCAATAAGATTCGAAATCTTCTTTATCGGATATTCAATCAGAGTTTGAACTTCTTCTTCTACCTTGTCTTTATCGATATTATCAACAATATTTTGAACCAGAACGGTAAAATTTTCGTAAGAATTGGACAGCGCTTGAAAACCCTTTGTTGTGGTTAATAAAAGATACGCCTTTTTTTGCATAATAACGGTGCCTACGCTGGTAATATCTTCCCAGCCGAGCACTTTCTTCCTGAACAGTTTTTTTATTTCTATACCGTTGTTTTCTATGATCACTTTACGAGAAATCGATTCAAGGAATATATATAGAAGTGGTATGAGTATAACAAACAGGGCAATTCTTTCTGTAGGAGAACCACTGACGAACAGGGAAATCGAAAGGAGTATAAAGAGGAGAAATACATCTATAGCGAGGGGAATTAATAATGCTCTTCCGATTTTGTATACGGTGGTTGACATATTTTATTCTTTTTTTAATTTTATCCGGTTTGTTGGTTAACCAATACAACTAATACAACCAACTGAACCAATTAAACTATTTTTCCTGTCTTACAAAGGTTCCGCTCTTGCCGCCACTTTTTGTTATTAATTTTATATCAGACAGTATTATCCCACGGTCCGCGGATTTGCACATATCATAAATTGCCAGGGCTGCCGCACTCACGGCCGTCATGGCTTCCATCTCCACACCTGTCTTTCCCACAGTCTTAACATTTGCTTTTATGGTTATCTCACCCTTTTCAATACTACTTGAAAAGTCAATATTTATTCCCGTCAGTTCGAGGGGGTGACACATGGGAATAATATCACTTGTCTTTTTGGCGGCCATTATCCCTGCGATCCTTGCAACACCGAGCACGTCACCCTTCGGCACCTCCCCCTGTTCAATAGCTCTTACAGTATTCGGGTTCATTAGTACTTTTCCCTGGGCCACTGCCTCCCTCAAGGTAGATTCCTTAGCGGAAACATCGACCATTTTCGCTCTGCCTTTTTCGTCAAGATGGGTGAAATTTATCATAAGAATGACTCTTTGGGTTATTTTAAGGATGACGGTTTCGTAAAAAGTCGGATTTCGTTCCTCTCTGTCATTCCCGCGTAGGCGGGAATCCAGTTATTGTAAGGTGTTATAGACTCCCGCCTGCGCGGGAGTGACAAGATTTGGACTTTTTACGAGTCCATCAAGGATGGCTCAAAAAGCGTCTGTGAAATAACACAATAATTTTTTTCAGTCAAGCTCTAAGGAGACAAGGCTCGAGTGTATCGGTTCTCCGTAAAAAACACGGGCTATGCGGTCAAATCTTTCAGAAAGATCCGTTGTAAGCAGGGTTTGTGTTGCTCCCGTTGAGAGTTTTTCCCCGATCTCGGGATGTCTCAGAATATAGTCTTTAAGGCTTTTTGCCACAATGGGTCCCTGTTCAAGAATCTTTACGTTTGAGGGGATATTCCTTTCAAAAGTTGGATAAAGTATCGGATAGTGGGTACAGGCAAGGAGGAGGGTGTCGATGTCGCCATTCTGATCAAATAGCCCCCTCAGATATTTTTTAACAATCAGATCAGTTCCCTCCCAATCGTGTTCCCCTGCTTCCACGATCGGTACCAGAAGAGGGCAGGCCTGCTGAAATATTTCAATTGACGGATTTAACTTGTTGATTTCTTTAATGTAAGCCCTTGATGAGACGACCATCTCAGTTGCCAATAACCCCACCTTGTTGTTTGAGGTTATTTTAACGATCTCTTCGGCACTCGGCCGGACGACCCCGAGGACTCTTCTTTCAGGATATGTTTTAGGCAGGTATTCCTGTTGAATTCTCCGCAGTGCCTTGGCAGATGCAGTATTGCAGGCGATAATAATCAGAGGGCATCCCTGCTTGAAAAGGAAGGCTACCGCCTGCTTTGTAAACTTATATATTATCTTCTCGGAGCGGCCGCCATAAGGTACTCTTGCATTGTCACCTAAATACAGGTAATCATATTCAGGGAGTTCCTGCATGATACTTTTCAATACCGTCAAACCGCCGAAACCGGAGTCAAAAATACCTATCATGAAATGCCACTTTTTAAAAATCCTGCTTGGGTCCCCCTTTAAAAAAACAGGTAAGGGGGTTTTAGCTAATGTAAAATTTAATGTCTGAAAACTTATAGAATTTCCTTCAGCCTGTTCAAAGCCTGTTCTAAATTTTCGGGTTTTGACCCTCCGGCCTGAGCCATGTCGGGGCGTCCGCCGCCGGTTCCTCCCACAATCGGTGCAATCTCTTTTACGATTTTACCGGCGTTATATTTATCGGTAAGGTCTTTTGTAACCATACAGAGCAGCATTGCCTTGCCATCTGCTTTGCTACCGATCAGTATTATTCCTGATTGGATTTTGTCCCTCAGCTTATCCCCAAAATCCCGCAGGGTTTTCACATCCGGCGCATCAACCATGGTTGTAAGCACTCTGACTCCCTTTATTTCCTCGGCCTGACTGAGATGGTCGGACGAAGCCCTGGTTGCCAATTTCCCCTTCAGCGAATCGATTTCTCTTTCAAGTTCTTTCTGGTGTTTCTGGAGCTTCTCCACCCTTTCAGACAGTTCCATAGGATTGGCTTTTAAAAGAGAGGCTGATTTTTTCAGCTCTTTCTCCGTTTCTCTGATATATTTCAGAGATTCTTCTCCAGTTACCGCCTCGATTCTCCTTATGCCGGCTGCTACTGCCGATTCATGGGTAATCTTAAGGAATCCAATATCACCGGTTTTGTTGACGTGAGTTCCCCCGCACAGCTCCATGCTGAAATCACCCATCTTGACAACCCTTACAGCCTCACCATATTTTTCGTCAAAGACGGCCGTTGCACCTGTTTTCATCGCCTCATCTCTGGGTAATACCTTGGTGGTGACAGGGAAGTTTTCTCTGATATATTTGTTTGCCAGGATTTCTACCTTTTCCATCTCTTCTTCGTCGATTTTGGAAAAGTGAGAAAAGTCAAACCGAAGCCTTTTCGGTGTTACAAGAGAACCTGACTGCTTGACATGATCCCCGAGAACTTCTGTTAAAGCTGCTTGTAGGACGTGTGTGCCGGAATGATGTGCTTCTATTGCCCTTCTTTCTTCTTTATCTACTTTGAGATCTACGGCATCCCCGACCTTAATCTGTCCTTTTTTAAGCTTTCCAATATGTGTAAAGAGATCATCAAGAGGCCTTTGTGTGTCCCAGACTTCAAAGAGAAAACCTTCTCCTTTGATGATTCCGGTATCCCCGACCTGTCCTCCAGTTTCTCCATAAAACGGGGTCTGCTCAACGAAGATTTCGGCATTTTCACCTTCCTTTAAGTAGTCGATCTCTTCATTATTTTTCAGAATACCTGTAATACGGGAGCTTGTTTCCGTTGTTCCCTCATATCCTGTGAATTCAGTGGCGATGCCCTGGAGAGACAGTTTTTTGTAACTGTCTGATACGGCTTCTCCACCACTTCCCTTCCACGATTCCCTGGCCAGCTCCCTCTGGGCATCCATAGCCTTTTCGAAACCTTCCATATCCAGTGAGAAATTGTCCTTTCTGATGATGTCTTCCGTCAGATCGACCGGAAACCCGAAGGTGTCATAGAGTTTGAAGATAACGTTACCGGGGACAATATTTTTACCGGCAGTTTTGAGAGATTCCACTTCATCATTCAATATCTTCAAACCGATATCGAGAGTCTCTATAAAACGTTCTTCCTCGTTTATGACCACTTTCCTGACAAATGATTCTTTATCAACAAGGTCAGGATAGGCTTCTTTCATGACATTAATAACTACCGGTACCACCTCGTGCAGAAAAGGTTTGTTTATGTCGAGCAGTTTTCCATGGCGTGCAGCCCTTCTCAATATCCTCCTCAGGACATAACCCCTTCCCTCATTACCTGGGAGGACGCCATCACCCATCAGAAAAGTGATGGCCCGGCTGTGGTCGGCTATCACCCGGATGGACGTGTCATGATCCTCATTTTCCTTGTACTTCTTCCCGCTGATTTTCTCGATAGAACCGATGATTTCTGTAAAAAAATCAGAATCATAGTTGCTGCTTAACCCCTGCATCACTGTCGCTAACCGCTCCAGGCCCATTCCCGTATCAATATTCGGGTTTGGTAGCGGATTCAGGTTGCCCGATTCGTCCCTGTCGAACTGAGTGAAGACAAGATTCCAGAGCTCGAGGTAGCGGTCGCATTCACATTCCATGTTGCACTCAGGCCGGCCGCAACCTACCCCTTCACCCTGGTCGTACATAATCTCGGAACAGGGACCGCAGGGGCCGGTTTCGCCCATCATCCAGAAGTTATCTTCCTCTCCCATGCGGACAATTTTCTCCGCAGGTATTCCTATCTTTTTGTTCCATATCTCGAAGGCTTCATCATCATCTTCGTAAATTGATATCCATAGTTTCTCTTTGGGAAGACCCATTGCCTCTGTTAGGAAATCCCATCCCCATGTAACGGCTTCATCTTTAAAATAATCGCCGAAGGAAAAGTTTCCCAGCATCTCAAAAAAGGTGTGATGACGGGTAGTATAGCCCACATTTTCCAAGTCGTTATGTTTTCCTCCCGCCCTGACACATTTTTGGGAGGAAGCGGCCCTTGTGTAGCCCCGGTCTTCCTCTCCCAGGAAGCAGTATTTAAACTGAACCATGCCTGAATTGGTAAACAGCAGAGTCGGATCCTCTTTCGGGACAAGAGATGAGCTTGCCACCACCGTATGTCCCCTTTCCTCAAAGTATTTTAAGAACTTTTCTCTGATCTCACTTCCCGTCATTTGTAAATTCCTCCTCTGGTCTTCCTAACACCTCAAAAATCAACCCTGCATGGAAACCTCTTCCCATCAGGTTTTGAGCCAGTCTTCTCTTTTCTTTTTCGTCGAGTTCAACAACCTTTTTGCCTTTAACCTTTTTTTCTATAAGTACGTTTATGGCCTCTTTCTCGCTTATTTCTTCACGAACCCACGCAATCGATTGTTCAATGAACTTCCTGTCAATCCCCTTTTCCAGAAGGCTCATTTCAATCCTTCTGTTTCCGTAGAGTCTGTTTACAGCCAGATTGCGGGCCCATTGTTTTGCGAAGGATTCATCGTCCAAATATTTGAGATCGAGAAGCCTGACGATGACTTTTTCTACAATGGATTCTTCAAAACCCCTTTCTTTGAGTTTTGACCGTATCTCCTTTGTGCTTCTTCCTCTAACGGAAAGGAAGCGGAAGGCCTTCTGCTTTGCTTTTTCGAGCGTGGGGTCTTCCCCACCTGTTGTCGAGCCGTGCAATTTTACTTTTGCTGTTCCTTTTCGTCCGCGGTTGTGGCCGCAGGTTTTTCTTCAGTTTTCTCTTTAGGCGACTCCATATCCTTGATCTTTTCTTCCTGCGCCTTTATTTGTTCGGTCAGGTTGCTGATCCGTAGTTTGGTGGTGGCCAGCTTGGCCTCGACGTTGACCCTGTCGGCTTCCATTCTGAGTTTTTTGGACTTTAGATCCGCTATGCCCTTAATGTTATCATCCTTTTTACCCAAACCCGACTCGTCTATTGCCTCCGTCTTTGCTATATCCAGGGCAATCGCGGCCTCTTGGCGGTACTTTTCGGCCTGATCCTGTTCATATCCCGCATATTTCCCCTGAGTTGAAGCCAGCTCCTTTTTAAGCTCGGCGAGTTTAACGTTTTCTTCTGAAATCTTAAGGTCAAGCTCGGCCTTTTTGACCCCTTCTTGCTTATCTTCAGGAACCTGGGCAAATAGATTCTGATCCACGTCAGACGTAATTGAGCTCACCTTTGAGGTTATGGTGCCCTTGATTTCCTGAGTGGTTCCGCATCCGACGGACAAAGAAATTGCAAGCAGGGTTATAAAACCGATGTACGAAAAACTTTTCATGATGCCATTCCCCCTTTGTTGACAGGTAAAAGATTTGATGGTTATGCTCTCAATCCTAATATCATTACGAGTTTTATGCAATTTTGGCAAGGAAAATATTACGAAAATACGTTCCGGTAAAGGTTTTAATTAATGCCGACGCCTTTAATATCTGCGGAATCTATTTTCTGTGCACGGGTGACTTTTGCGGTTCCCCCCTTTAAGATTCCCTCTTGCCCCCCTTTTCCAAAGGGGGGTATGGGGGGATTCACGGGAATGGAGTCAAAAAAAGTTTTCACATCTTCAACACTGTGGACGATGTTTGTCTCCGGCAATGATGAGACGATAGTCCTGCCGTACGAACGAGTAACGAGCCGTGTATCAAGCATGGCAACCACGCCATATTCGTTACTCCCTCTGATGAGCCGTCCAAAACCCTGCCTCAATGACAGAATAGCAGACGGGAGGGCAAGGTCGTTAAACCATCTGTTTCCCAGTCTCCTGCATCTTTCCTGATATACCGGATCTCCCGGTGAGCTGAATGGAATCTTCGCAATAATCACAAGGCTCAAATCGTCCCCCTTTATATCAACCCCCTGCCAGAAAGTAGCGGTTGCCAGGAGTACTGAATTAGGAGTATTTTTAAACCACTCAATAAGTTTTGCAGGGGGCATATCCCCCTGGGATTTGAAGGGGTGGAATATCCTGGCACTTTTCGCAACAAAATTAAGATGTTTGTAAGATGTAAACAACACCAATGCCCTGCCACGGGACGCATCGACAAGACCCTCTATTACCTTGAGGCTCTCCTGCTGAAATATCTCATCATTTCCTCTGTCCGGTCCCGGCAGGTCTTTGTCAACATATAGGAGAGACTGCCTTCTGTAATCAAATGGCGAGCCGACAATCTTTTCTTCAAAATCTTCGATGCCCAGCCTCTTCTTTAAAAAAGCAAACTTTCCTGCTGATGTCAAAGTAGCCGATGTCATAATCGTGCTGTCATAAATGTCTGTCAGTACTCTGAAAGCACTCCGGGATTCCACAAGGTTGCTTTTAAACTCCAGGGCATTGCCATTTCCCGCTATATAATAAACCCTGTCCGCATCATCTTGTCCTATAAAGTCATCCATATCCGCGGCAAATGACTTTACATAATCTATTGTTGTTTCTATTTTGTCTTTCAACTCATCATCGGCCACCGATTTCTTCTGCTTTTCCAGCGTTGAAATTGTTTTGTTCAGCGCCAGTTTTTTCCTCAAGCTCTTCAGCCTTTCTATGACGGGATCGGGAATTGGAAAGACCGGCTGAGATGGCACATCTTCCTTTTTAAAGAATGACTCCACCTCTGCAAAAAGGTCATCAACGATTATCTTCAATCCTTTCAGTCTGTAAAGCAGCCACATAGTCCTTGAATAAGTCAGGCTGCTGCCAAGGACATTGGAGATAACATCCTCAATATCAGAGGCCTCATCAATAATTAACTGCTTGTGAAAGGGAAGGACTTTGAAATCCGAAAGGAGGTCATAGATGAGGAGGTGATGATTGACTACCAGGATATCCTTCTTGTGGAGCGTTCGATAATGCCGGTAATAAAAACACCTGTCGTAGAAGGGGCACATTCTGCCGTTACAATCCTGTGAATCTCCGCAGACCTCATGCCAGAATTTCGGAATGAATGAAAGCTCGGCTTTTTCGCCTGTCCCGGTCTTTGCCAGCCATTTGAGAAACTTTTCATAGGTCCCGCCCGCCCCCGCGTATTCTTTTTCCCGTTTCAGACATAGATAGTTATTCTTCCCCTTGAGTATCCCGAAGGAAAACTTCTGAGGAAGAGCCTTCTTAAGAAAAACAAGATCCTTCTTTACAAGCTGATCCTGAAGGGCCAGCGATGAAGTGGATACTACCGTTTTTTCCTGCGAAAGCACCGCTGGGATAAGATAGGCAAAAGATTTGCCGACGCCTGTACCAGCCTCTATGAGAAGATTCTTTTTCTTCTTGAGGCAACGCCCGACTTCGCCTGCCATCTCACGCTGCTCCGGACGGTCTTCATAATCAGGGAAACTCTTCTTTAATATGTTAAAGCTTGATGATAATTCTTTCAAATGGTTATCCTGTCTTTTCGACATATTATAACAAAGCAACGACTTTGATGCATTCGTAAAAAATCAGTTTTCCACCAGTTTGTCATTCTCGCCTTCGCGGGCATGACGATTAGTATATTTATCTGATATCATTTACTTCTTTGTCATTCCCGCGCAGGCGGGAATCCAGGGAAAAAGGGGAATCCGACTTTTTACGAAACCACCAACTTTGAAGAGATCATGTCGTTTAATCCATTCACAGTAGCTACTCTCTGTGCGAATCGAATAGTGCCTCCGCCGCATCACATCGCGCATATCATCAAGAATCTTACTTGACATAGCTTTCTTTCTATTTTACCGTATTTTCGATGCTTTGAAAGGGTATGCTATATTCAATATTGAAAGCAAGCAAAATTGCCTGTTTGTCTGTTCAATATCAGGATATCAGGCAAAATTGCCTTATGCGTAAATGTTGATCAGGCTTCGCTACGCTCAGCCTGATCAACGCCGGGATTAGCGGTTCCCGCTCCTATCCCATTGCCATCGAGCTCCGCGCTCCGCCCGATAACAATGGGATGGAGCAGCGTACTCACCTGTGAATCGGCGCAAGCGCCATTCGTAGGTTGCGCCGCCGCTCATCCCGGTGTTCGGTCAAGATAAGAAGGGGCTTTTTACTATGCATTATGCATTTATCGACACAAACATTTTTATTCGCGTGATGTCGCAAGGTAAACCCGGGTGCGAGACTGATCTCTTTGAGAGACTTCGCGTCCTTGCGACTGGCGGTGCATTGACTTTGGTTATTCCAGAAGTGGTGCATCTTGAACTTGAAGGACAGATGCATAACCCATCAGAAGTTCTCAAGCAAAGGTTTGGGGAGTTGAAGAAGATCATCAACACTACCTCTGTTTGGTCGGAAATCGAAGATGCCAAGCAATTGGTAATGCAACAGCTCGATTCATTGCGTGACGAAAAACAACAGCGTTGGCATCAAATATATAAGGACGTCTTGGAGTTGCTTAATTCCGAAAAAGTCTCTTCAATACCCTTCACCGCAGAGATCATGTGTCGAGCAAAAAAACGGATCATCCGAAGAGGAATGCCAAAGAACTCCCCAAGGGTGGATCAGGATTCTGCAATTGTTGAGTCCCTTATAGTTCACTTTTCTCTTATTCAAGATCTTAAACCTATTCTTCTTTTCTGTTCTGAGAACCATTCAGACTTCGCAATCGAGATACCGGAACGTAAATCACAAGATCGGGTTTTTGCTTTACATCCTGTTTTAGCTAAAGATTTACCAAAGACACACTTCTTCACAAAACTTGAAGATCTGCTCCAGTTAGACCAAGGATATGAGTCTCTTCCACAACCACCGAATGACGAAGAGATCAAGGAGGCTATGGATAGAGCCGACAAACTTGGTTCTGAGTGCAATTTCGAATTTGATGCTAATGGCTACGATGAATACATGAAGGCTGTAGAGCATCTAGACATCATTATTAATACACGTCTTGTCAATCAATACGTCGCTGAAGTTATTCCGACTCTACCGGAGGATTTTCGGATCAAACGCGAAGATTTGGTCAAGAGAATTCATAAGTTACTCGAACAATGCCGGCAATGTATATCATGGGATGACCGCAGTGAATCAAAGTTGCCTCAGTGGATGGAGTACGTTCCTGAAGGTATGATTCCATATACTTCTTTATCTAACCTTATGAAGATAGAAAGTAACCTTCATCGGTACCTTTCTATTCATAAGGAGATGGATGACAATAAGAAGGACTGACCGAACGAATAAGGATAGATTGTGTGAGTGAAGCGAACCACGATCTTATCCGGTTGTTGGACAAGCCCGGTGTTGACTGTATATAAGAAAATATCTTTTTTTGAACAGGGGGCAGGAAGTGCGTCTTCAAAGAACGTACTTTTTTCAAGGCGTACGGGTACCTTAACCTATAAATAGGCTTTTAAAAATTATTTATTTCATAAAAGTTTTTCCCTCCTGTTTTG
>JAUSPI010000254.1 GCA_030655775.1 Syntrophales bacterium | reverse complement strand
CCCCTTTCCTGATATGCAGGACATGAATTCCTTGTTCCCTCAGCACCTTGCCGATCAGGAGCTTGCGATGGCAGTTGGTGGGGTCTTCTTCACTGCACATGAGAGCTACCCGGTAGAGGGCAGTTCCTTTTATCAGGCGCGATATGCCGGTCTGAAAAGATGCTGATTCAGCCATATAGTCATACATAACATATCCCCCACGGTCATAATATTTTCTGTCCTCCGGTTTGCCGCCAAGCAGGTCCCCCATATAAACGTATATGAGATTGTTTGCGGAGAGGGTTTGGTTTATCAGGTCTCTGTTGAATTGAGAAGCATATTTTGAAAATGGTCGGGATCGCACATCCACAACCACTGCAATCTTAGAAGTAGCCAGGAGATCGACAAATTGAGAGATGGGGATATTTGAATGACCGACGGTGTAAATGTATTTCATTCTCCTCCTTACCTTCTTTCTTAAATTTGCCACTCTTTAACGCCCTTGTAATCATCCTCAAGGCTTTGGCATCATCTTTCATCAAATCTCGCTTCCATTTATTCTTCAACTTCCACCATTTAATAGCATCTTTTATCTCTGATACATTTGTTTCTGCCATTTCAGAAATGCCATGTATCAACTTGATAAATTCATTTTCTAAGGACTCCTCTTCCTTTTTCAAGTTTCTAATCCAGGTCAGTACCGGCAATATATTCAAATAGTCTTTTCTCTCGTTGCGATTCTTAATGTAATAGTCGCACTCTTCGAATGTAATGGCATCAAAGTTGATTACCTCATCTTTGTAGAATCGAAAAGGAATTCGGTTTTTTCGGATTCTTGACTCATAATATCCCCTGTAATCTCGCCCCCATATTTCATCCTCCGGATTATATCTTATAAGAAAATCATAGTTACAATAACTCTTCTCTAAGGCTTCTTCAATCTGATAAAGTTTTTCTTGTTCTGGAAAAGAGCTGTGCACATTTGGATACATGCGGTTGGCATCGTTATACTCGCCATAATTCTTCCAATCATACCGGCAAAAGACCACTCGCGTTCCAACTCCGATTGTTGAACGATTCTGTTTAAGAAGATCACTCCAAGATGGACGGCCATCTGTAATCCACTGATTCTTTTCGTCGTCTCTGATCAATACTATTTGATCTTCGGAAAAGTCACCTGTGAGCAAATTGACATCTTTAAGGTTTTCGCCCAGTATAGGCGTGCGCTCTATTAACCCTTGAATATATAAGAGCCCTAGAAGGTACGCCTTATGTTTCCTTTCGAGCTCCCGTTTATTCGTCTCTTCAGAGAAACTGTCTTTAACAATGTCTTCATATTCTGTTTTTGTCGGAAACAGCCTTTGCGTGATGTTAATTTCTCCCCATATTCGATAAAGGTTTTCTCCATTGCGTATCAGGAAATATGTTTTGAAATTCTCTACGTTGAGCAATACATCTGTAAAAGCATCAGTGCCATAATCTTTTTTATGCCTCCTAACCTGGAAAACACATATTGCCTTTTCTCGATATAGATAGCGCTCATAATTCTTAACAATCCAGGCATCGAACTTATCAAGGTCTTTAAAGTCGATCCCACCATCCTCCCAAGCGCCAATCTCTTCGTCCATATAGAGAACTTGCTGGTAAATAGCCAGAGGTTCATCTTTGACTGCCTGTGCGCCTGCCAGTAATTGATACACCTTTTCATGCACACCAAGAAATGTCTCAAACGCATAGATAAGCTCCGCCTTTCTTGCAAGCTCTTTTTTCAGCGCACTCATAGAAACATTTAGCTCGCGGACCATCTGTTCCATTTCAGCTTTCTTCAGTAAGATTTGATCATGTTTCTGCCTCAACTGGATTTTATTATATGTCGATATGGCTGTGACATTTCCTAAAACAGGCAAAGTCGTTTCTTCCACCTCCCCAGGATGCTCGCCATCGAGCAATGCCTGCTTTGGCACAAGTTTCTGATAGTCTGGTTCGAGGGCCTGGGAAAGGAAAAGGCTGCCTATTTTCTTCTTTTCGCCCCCTTCTCCCTCATGTATAAAAATAGCAGGTTTTGTATCTGGTTTAAAAACTTTCACATACCTATCAAGAGCAGAGGAATATTCTGAAGATTTCACGAAGCTTTTATCGACAAAATTCTCAGGAAAGAGCTCTTGAATACAAAATAGTCTGATGGCCTGCTCAAGGCTAACCGCTTTAATCCTTGCGCTTTTATAATAATCAGACCCGAAGATGTAGGTTTTCACGTTACTTACCTCGTTTCAGGGAGTCATAAACCGGAGTTTCAATTTCAAAAAAACCCAAACGTCCTCGATACGGTTGAAAAGTAAGTGGTTTGGGGTTACATATTACAAAACCAAATGGTCCGAAAAACCAGCGGCTGCCGGACCGTGTGACGCAATCGCTGATCTCAGCACTGCCGATGATTCCGCCACGTTCATAATCTTTTAACTCCGGCAATTCGATATTCATTTCGGACAACACCCAATCATACCCTTCATGATCGAACTTCCTGCCAGCGTGAACCAAAAACTTCCCTCGAAAATTCGTAGGCCATGTGCGGTTCTCAATATCTTTATGGCCGTTAGCAATTAGCCACGCCCAAGGTTGTCTGATGCTGAGAGCTTTCACAAACATTACCACCCATAAATACTTGGTATAGCCGACATGAACAATAGCTTGAGGCGTCCAGCCTCACTGTCATCCAGCGAACTCTTTACAGTTTTTTCCTGGTAAGACATGTTGACGAAATATCCGCTGGTTGGTCCTTTTTGAATGGACAGTACCTTGTAACCGTTCTTCCCTCCACCGTTGCTCTTTCCGGCATTAGGGTCGTGAACAATTTCACCCTTACCAATTTTCAGGGCAGTCAGGAAATCAGCAAGGTCCTTATCGTTCAGTTTCATGGCGATTTTTTCATCCCAGTTGCAGGCCGGTAATCCTTTTTGCTGC
>JAUSPI010000253.1 GCA_030655775.1 Syntrophales bacterium | reverse complement strand
ATTTTATCAGGGTGGGGACTTGCGGTGCCCTTTCTTCTCAAATAAACCCCGGAGATATAATTATTGTAACCGGAGCTGTTCGGGGAGACGGAGCTTCTAAAGAATATATCCCTATAGAATACCCGGCGGTAGCAGATTATCGCGTTGTTGCTGCACTGCGAAACAGAGCTAAAAAGGAAGACACTGATTATAAGTTGGGGATAATAAGAACCCACGATGCCTTTTATATGGAATCCCCTTTCGCCTTCGGAGATTATAAAAAAAGAGTCGCCATCTGGGCTGAAGCAGGAGTCTTAGCTATTGAGAACGAATCTTCCACCCTTTTTGTTATAGGCTCTCTGAGAAAAGTACAAGTAGGTACAATACTCGTGGCTGCGGGAAATTTAATCACCGGCAAAAAAGGCACAAAAGACGAGCTGCAAAAAAGTATTGATAAGGCAATAACCATCGCCACCGGAGCTTTGGTCGACCTTCAGGAGGGAGAGGAGGAAAAGATATGAAAAAGATGCATCATCTTCAGATAGAACCAGGTCAAATAGGAGAATTTGTAATAATGCCGGGTGACCCCGGCCGTTGTCATCTAATAGCCGAACATTTTGAAAATCCTCAATTAATTGCCCGAAGTCGTGAATATGTAACCTACACCGGAAGATATAAAGGGTTGACTGTAAGTGTCACCTCTACCGGCATGGGCTGCCCTTCTGCCGCCATTGCCCTGGAGGAACTTATCATGTCCGGGGCAAAATATTTAGTTCGTCTTGGTACCACCGGGGCACTACAGAAGAATATAAACCTGGAGGATATTATAATCCCCACCTCAGCGGTCAGATTAGAGGGCACATCGGTGGAATATATACCGATTGAATTCCCGGCTGTTGCGGATATAGACATCATAGATGCCCTCGTAAAAGTAACCCACAACAAAAATCAGAAATCCCATATAGGAATAATTATGAGTCATGATGCTTTTTATAAGGGTTCGGTATTTGCCGACCTTGATTTTCTAAAGAGAGAACAAGTATGGATTGATTCTAATGTTTTAAGTGTAGAAAATGAATCCTCTGCTCTCTTTATTATCGGTTACCTCCGAAAAGTTAAGGTAGGAACCATCCTTACTGTAGTGGCCAATCACCTGACTCGGGAAGTTATTACTGATGGGGAAAAAATAAATCCCATATTTCACCGGATGACTGACCTTTGCCTGGAAGCTTTTAAAAACATAAATAAATAGGGACACATCCCATTTTTTTCTTCAAAGGAAATAAGAAAAAAATGGGATGTGTCCCTATTTATTGGGGCGGCTGCCCTCTTTTAGTGAAGGTTGCCGCCCGAGTTTAGCTTCTCTTATTCTATTCCCAGGGACCGACGATGCCATCCACTGCCCAGTCTATAGTAGTTAGTTCAAACACAGACATGCGTAAACCTTCCGGAACTTTCAGGTTGCCATCGCGGTCAAAGATCGGCCCGTTGAACGGATCGAAAACCATCGACGGATCGGACATCTGCTCCAGCCTCTTCATAACCAGGTCATAAACGCTGATCATCCCCAGGACGGGATCATTAACCTTTTTCTCCTTTAATTCATCCTCATATGCAGGGTTCATCAACATACCCGGTTTAGCTCCCATCTCCACCGCCTTTTCCTTCAGCAGCCACCAGTAGTCAACATCAGCAAGGTTGTGCGCTGTGTATGCGCCAGCATAAACCTTAGCCAGGAAATCAAGGTAGACTGCTTCCCAGTGCGCGATCTGTCCGGAGACAACATATTCGGGGCTGAAATCATACATCGGAGAGTAATGACCGAAGGATGGTAATCCTTTTTCCCCGGCAACCTGTACAATTGTCGGCGAGTCCTCGGTAAACGCAAACACATCGCACCCATCGGCGATTAACGCCTCGGCGGCTTCCTTAGCTGCTGTAGGACTGAACCACTCATATATCCAGCGCACAAGCACCTCTGCCTTGGGTGTGGTTTCCCGCACACCCACGGCGAATGCACCCATGTGGCGTTTTACCTCAGGAATTGGGAAAGCGCCTATATAGGCAGTCTTATTTGTTTTGGTGAGCGCTCCGGCAATCAACCCATTCAGATAGTAAATCTGGTAGAAATCGGCCATATAGGTCATCATATTAGGATTACGTTTGAACCCGGAGCAGTGAGCAAAGATCTTGTCCGGGTATTTCTGCGCTGAAATCAGCGTGCCATCCATGAAGCCAAAGCTGGTGGTTAAGACAACATCACAGCCCTCTTCCATAATCAGCTTGTCAATATAAAGCCCCTCGCTTCCCTCGGCAACGCTCTCTACATAGACTGTCTCCAACCAGGGGAAAGTATCCTCACAAATTCTCCGCGCCTCATCGTGCGCATAGCTCCAACCCAGGTCGCCGATAGGTCCAACATAGATGAACCCCACTTTAAGCGGCGTGCCCGGAACATACTCTTTAGCCATCATCACTGAAGCAAAACTGAAGATGACTGCCACAACTAATACAGTTACTAACAGAACTTTGTTTCGTTGAGTAAACATTTAAAACCTCCTTTTATTGTATTATAGGCTATTCGAACAGCCTTTTCATTTTAACAACTTTCACTGCTTACTTTACCATATATTCAGGATAGTGCAGTGATAATTATCCAGAATACTCGATAAATTTGGGATTAAACACCTCACCTCCTCCATTTTTGGCAGTTTACAACCACCATCGAACGATAACACACTTCTTTCCTCTTACTCTGCCATTGATTATATTTTCCTGACTATCTTCCCTGCTCACTCCTCGCCTCTCGTGTAAGGCAAGCTTAGCGCAGCTGGTGCCCCTATCCGTTTCTTCAACGTCCCGCGGGACACAAAGATCAAGACCAGAATTGCAAATGCATAGGGCATTGCTTTAAGTAGTTCAGGCGATACCCACGGCTGCAAGCGGAATGACAGGTGATAGAGAGCCGCAAATAAGTAGGCTCCCAGCATACCATAGGCCGGATTCCAGAAGGCGAAGATGGTCAACGCAATAACAATCCATCCCATTCCCGCAGTCATTCCCTCGGTCCATGCTGGTCGATAGGCAACTGAGAGGTATCCTCCGGCCATGCCGGCGAGGACCCCGCCAATAAGAACACACATGTAGCGAACCCGGTCAACGTTTATCCCCAGGGAGTCGGCAGTGGCAGGATTCTCTCCTACGGAGCGGATCGTGATCCCGATTCGCGTACGGTAGAGGATATACCACAACAAAGGAACAAGAAGAATTGCCATATAGACAATTAAATTCTGCCCTTCAAAAAAAATCGGCCCCAGGAAAGGAATCTTAGAGAGACCGGGAACAGTAATTTTTGGAATCGTTGCAGGAAGCGGTTTACCTTCCCAACCCCGTCCGAACATACCTGATAGGCCAAGACCAAGCATGGTTAAGGATAGCCCGGAGACAACCTGATTTGCCTTCAGTGTTACACTGGTAAAAGCGTGAATCAGAGAGAAGGCGCCTCCGACAACCGCTGCCACCAGAATACCCAGCCAGGGATTTCCAGTGATATAGGCAGTGGTAAAACCGGAATAAGCTCCCATAATCATCATCCCCTCAACGCCAAGGTTTAACACACCGGAACGCTCTGCGTAGATCTCACCAAGTGTTCCCAGAAGGAGCGGAGTCCCGTAAGCAAGGGAACGACTGAGCGTTGTCACTATCCATGTTTCCCAACCCATAATTACCTCCTCAATGAAAAGGATACTTTGTAACGAAGAAGAATCTCGCTTCCGATAAGGAAGAATAATATTAATCCGTTAAATACATTGTTCAATTGGAATGGTAACCCAAGTGATACTTTAATCACGTCTCCTCCAGCCATTATAACCCCGAATAGAAGAGAGGTT
>JAUSPI010000252.1 GCA_030655775.1 Syntrophales bacterium | reverse complement strand
TTAGAACATTCAGATGTGATATCAGATAGATCTCTGGATGATTAGGTCAGAATTAGATCAGAAATTAGGTCAGATTGCGCTTAAGCGTCACCTCCTTTCGGATGATAAGGGTCCTGATTCTTCAATTGAGGTGAGGATTGCGGCTTACAATCATGTCCCTTCAAGTTGAAAACCCTTTTCCCGAAATAATCTCAGACAGGCATCTACGACATCAGTATCGTAAAGGATCCCTCTATTCTCACTGATTTCTTTCAGCGTCGCCTCAATGCTCCAGGCCACACGATAGGGCCGATGGGAGGACATGGCTTCCACCACGTCGGCCACAGCCAGAATTCGAGCCTCCATAAGAATGTCATCCCCCTTCATATTCCTCGGATAACCCGAACCATCCATTCGTTCATGGTGCTGGAAAACAATTTCCGCAAGGGGCCAGGAGAATTCTATATCCTTCAAGATTTCGTATCCCGTACCAGGGTGTTCTTGAACCAGGAAAAACTCAAGCTCAGACAGCTTTGCAGGTTTAGACAATATTTCCGATGGGATGGATAGTTTCCCGATGTCATGGATGGACCCTGCCATCGCGATCCCCTCGATTGTATCCTGAGATAATCCCATCTCCGTGGCAATAGCCTGGGCAAGGTCCGCCGAACGGCTCTGGTGACCGGCGGTAGAAGGATCTCTTGCCTCCATAGTGGATATCATGACCTGAATGGTCGCTCTAAGCGCTTTCCGGAGACTCTCGAGGGTTTTCATCATGTCGTCTTCTGCGTTCTTGCTCTCGGTGATGTCTCTCGACAAACCATGAAAACCCGTCAAGGCTCCCTTACTGTCACGCACACCTCGGAGGTTCGTTTCAAGGGTTTTTATTGATCCGTCCTTGTGATAACAATTCAATAACAGGGTATGAGAACGGTCCGGATCAGCATCTCCTGCCTTTTCTCGCCCAAGTTCCTCAGCCAGTGCCTCAGAAATCAACTGCAAGGATTGGGGGTGCAGTTGCTCTTCGACTTGTTGATTTTTTCTTTCCTCGGGGGTAAATCCCAGGATTCTTTCGACGGAAGGACTGACGTACGTTGTCCGTAAATTCATATCGACCATAAATGCTACATCGACCATGTTTTCTGAGAGAAAACGGAACTTTGCTTCGCTCTCCCGTAGCGCCTCCTCTGTCTGCCTGGACTCTACGACTGACTGTTCCAATTCACGAATTCTCTGTTGTAAGGTGGATACATCTTCAATAGGCTCAAGATTATTTCTTAATGCGTGTTTCATCTAGAATCCTCTCTGTAATTGCAACTAGCGACACCCGACCAGTATGAGATAGGGCACGAATGCCGGAGGCTAGCGGAGATTCAATGGGATGTCAATTAAATAGTGACAGCGACCTTTTTTTGGCCTGATCTTCAACGTATACCCCTCGGCACCTGCATACAGTCAAAAGGGCCGGTTTCGAAAAACCAGCCCTTTTTTATTTGAAGTGGGGATTTGAGAAATCAGGCCCCCTAAAATTTCATACCGGGAAGATTGAGTGACGCGGTATTTCCTCCATCTACGGCAAGCGCCTGGCCGGTAATATAGCTCGCGTCATCGCTGGCAAGAAAAAGAATGGCCGCGGCTATCTCCTCCGGTTTTCCATACCGTTGCATTTCACAGCGGCTCCCCAGCTTTGCTTCCTTTCCTGCTTCCCTGGCGTAATCGAACACCGGTTTCGTCATTCCCGTTTCGGTGAGGCCGGGACACACGGCGTTGACACGAACATTGTATTTTCCGAAATCACAGGCCGAAGTCTGTGTAAGGCTGATGACCCCTGCCTTGGTGGCGCTGTAGGCATTG
This sequence comes from Syntrophales bacterium, assembly GCA_030655775.1. NCBI lineage: Bacteria > Pseudomonadati > Thermodesulfobacteriota > Syntrophia > Syntrophales > Syntrophales bacterium. The sequence goes on along the minus strand of JAUSPI010000252.1, from coordinate 8,112 downwards.
GTGCCGGCGCCGGCACGGATACCCGCGACCGAAGCCGTATTGACAATGGCACCGCTTCCCCGTTCCTTCATATGTTTAGCTATGTGCTTTGTTGCGTACATGGCCCCCAGTACATTGACGCCAAAGACCTGCTGCCAGTTGGAACCCTCCTGGTCCTCCGGGTTGATGGCATCGTGGTTTCCGGTGATTCCAGCATTATTGCAGAGGATGTGCACATCCGTGTAGGTGCGAAGAGCAAGATCGATCAGTCCCTTCATATCCTCTTCATTCGAGACATCGGTTTTTTTCATAACAGCTGTTCCGCCCGCGTCGGTGATGAGCTGCGTGACCTCTTTGAGAGCCGCCTCATTGAGGTCGGCCAATGCCAGCTTTGCTCCCTCGCGGGCAAACAGCAGGGCGGCTGCCTTTCCGATACCACTGGAAGCGCCGGTAATAATAGCGACCTTTCCGTTCAGACGTCCAAAACTTTCCATAGTTATCTCCTTATAGATTTGATCGTAGCGGTCGGCTATATACTTTTCATGAAAATGACGGTTCCGAGCCGACGGCCAGGAAAGAAATAGGGGAGTGTCCCTAATTAATACGGTTTTTTTCTTACACTTATGTAGCGTCTTTTTTATGCACTACCGGCGTTCCGGCAAGCCGGAAAAGAATAACAGCAAGAATCAAGGATATCAGCGAAATCATAAAAGAGATATTGTAACTTGCTGTGATATCGTAAATCTTTCCACTCAACCAGACGCCAAGCGCTCCGCCGACGCCACCCGCAATCGAGATCACTCCCAGTATTTTTCCAAAGTGCGGGCCCAGAAATAGATCGGCAGTACGGGCCGGAATAATAGGGGCGATCGATCCGTATCCGAGCCCAAAAAGAACGGCATATCCGTAGAGCAGATACGGGTAGTTCGGTTGAAGTAACATCAGACTGAGAACCCCCAGAAAGGCGCAACCGAGCCCGGCTCCAAATGCTGTTTCGCGGCCAATTCTATCCGAAAGCCATCCGAAGAGTATTTTCCCTACTGATCCCGCCATCCCCGCAAGTCCGAAGAAAAACGCCCCCTGGACGGCAGAAAATCCCTTGTCAACAACACTGGCAACCTGGTGTATCAGGATGCCCTGGACTGCCAGGGGAGTAAAAAAGAAGGAGGAAAAAAGGAACCAGAATTGTTTTGAGCGCAGGCATTCATGGATTGTCCATATTATGGGTCTACCGGTTCTCGAGGTCTCTGACTGCTTGGCCTCTCTCGTCAGATTATCCGCCATCTCACTGTCGCTTGCTCCATCGGGATTCTGACCGATTTCCTGGGGACTGCTTCGTTGAAAGAAGATGTTTAAAGGCAAGATCGTGATCAGAATAAAACCTGCCAGGACGCAGTATGCGGTTCTCCAGCCGAAGTTAGCAATGACGAGTTGGGTCCCCGGAACAAGGATTTGCATCCCGAGGCCGATACCCGCCATGGCGATGCCGATTGCCAGGCCACGCTTCTTATTAAACCATTTTGGCAGGATAATTCCGTGGGCAATAAAACCGATCGCACAAACACCCACAGGTGTGAGGACTCCGTACCATAGATAGAACTGCCACAGCGCGTCGATTCGGCTCGATGCGAAAAGGCCGAGCGCTACAATACATGCCCCCAGAGGGATCACAATGCGGGCTCCGAAACGATCGAGGAACGTGCCGATGACAATTGCCGAACCGGAATGAACAATCATGAAACATGAGAAGACACCAGCCGTTGCCGCCCGGCTCCAGCCGAACTCCTTGATTATGGCAATAAAAAAAACGGAAAATGAGTACCAGATTCCGAATATGATTCCGAGGTTAACGAAGGACAAGCCAACAATAAGCCATCCATAAAAAAAACGATGCTGCTTCATCAAAACTGTACGGTATCCTTTTAATTTTTGAATTTGGAGTTAAGGTGCCGAAGTGAACGATAGTGGCGCATACCATCGTTTAAATGGGGGCTCATGTCAAGGAATAAAAGGACGCGAAATGAGGGACACTCCCCTGTTTTCATGGGAAAGGCAGGACGGCCAGGAAAGAAACAGGGAAGTGTCCTTCATTATCTACTGGTGGTCTGGTTTATTTGGATAGGGAACAGGGATTCCCATCCGCGGCGGCATCGATCGGCACGGAGCTTCCTGTCATACCGGAAGCAGCCGCGGCGGTTGTTTCAATCTGTCTTTTCTGTCTAAGAGAATGTCTTTCGTAGTAAGTCAGCGCCAGAGTAATGGCATTGGCGGCGCTGGCGAAGGAAAAATACAGTGGATAGCCATCGTCAGCGTAATGCTTGATATATTCATAGATTTTGCTGGCTTCCGCGGGGAGGATACTGGTCAGTATCACGATAGCCACAGGCTTGATGCTGCGGTCATACGTGACGGGAAAAATAGGCCAATCTCGTGCTCTCGTGGATTGAGTGGGTACCACAAAGTTGACAATGAAATCGAACTGTCCCCAGCGCATGAGAATCTCCAGGGCGCGCTTTACGTTTGACGGCCCCATACTCTGTGAGTAATCAATGGGGTTATTGAAGAAGTTGCCTGCCGCCTGGCTGAACTCGCGCAGCTCCTTGATAACCTGTTGTGGCACTTGAGGCAATATCACCCCTCGCTTTTCAAATTCATCAGCAATGATAATACTTGAACCGCCGCCGCCGCCGAACAATAGCGCTCGTCTGCCATCAGGCGCAGGCAGAAACGCAAGTGTAACCAGCACGTCAGTCATTTCATCAAGGTTTTGAACCTGTATAACCCCTAACTGACGGCAGAGAGATTCCCAGATGGTGTGGCTCCCTGCCAGCGATGCCGTGTGTCCCATCACCGCTCGTGCTCCGGCGGGAGTGGCTCCCCCTTTAAGCAGCACCACCGGTTTTTTCTCCGCCGCATATTTCAGCGCCTGGTGGAATCGAACACCATCCTTTATACCCTCAAGATACATCGTGATAATTTCTGTTTTCGGATCATCAGCCAGATATTCCAGAAAGTCGCTTTCGTTCAGGTCGGACGCGTTACCGATGCTGATAACCTTGCTGAAGCGAACACCGCGCAGTGCGGCCTGACGGACCAGATAATTAGAGTTGCCGCCGCTCTGGCTGATAAAGCCCACAGGGCCGCTTTCCCGGGGGAACAGTTTGCTGAAGGACATTCGTCCTTCCGGACAGTATACCCCCAGGCAATTCGGGCCGATAAGTCTCACATTGTGCCTGCGAGCGGCGCGGAGTAATTCCGACTCCAGCCTTTTGCCTTCTTCTTCATCTATCTCGCTGAAGCCGGCCGTGCAAAAATGAATACATCGGACCCCCTTTGCCGCCGCGTCTTCAATCAGCTGTGGGGCGCTGCGTGCGGGCACCAGCCCCACAACAAAGTCCAGTGTATCGGGGATGTCCTGTATGCTCTGGTACACCCTGCAGCCTTCCACCGTGCCGCCCTTGGGGTTGACGAGATACAGCTTGCCCTGGGATGGAAAATCAAGGTGGAGGTAGCCTTCGAGAAAACCCCGGGTCCAGTGTTCGGGATTGGCGGTAGTAATGCCCACCAGGGCTACGGAACGGGGATGGAAGATCGCGTCAAGATTCTCATAGCTACGATTCATTGTCACCGGCTTTCTATCTCTAATGTATGGGTATGGCGATTGCGTCTGGCAGGATAGGTGCGAATTTCCTATCATGTTATGCACGGTCTTACAATGACAGATGTTAAAAAAGATATCGGGAAAATCGACGATTACCCCTTGAAAGTCTCCCCGTAATATTCCTTGACAGGGTATCATAATGGAGTTAGTGGTTTAGCGTATTCTATTTGATCGTGAACTCATCATGTGTGTTTTTGAACAGCCATAATCCCCGGAGGGGGGGATTATGGCCTGATCGTCATCCGGCCCTGTTTCTCAAAACGAGAGAGAGGGCTTTTGCTTTTTTAAGAGCAGAACTAATATGTGGGTGTCGGAGAAATTACCTCAAAAAAGGAGGTTGTAAGGATGCAAAAACCCCAAGAGAAAACATTTTATAGTAAATTAAGGGAAATATATGAAAAAGAAAGTAAGGCCGATCATTATGAAAGTGAGCAACCTATAATAGCAAAAATTTTGGACAAGATAGAGGCTGTGCTGAAAGATATCTATGAGCTTGTTGAACCAATAGGGGTAGGGGGATCAGGGGTAGTTTTTTGCATAAGGGATCTGAGGCTGAACACATATAGAGCGCTTAAAATACCCCGTCCTATTCATGAGAAATTAATTGATTCTGTTAAGAATGAAATTGAATATTTAACCAAGTTAAGACATGAAAACATTATTAGCATTCATACGCTTGGAGAAGTGTCTGTTGGTGATTCTAATTATCCATATTTTGTTATGAGCTATATAGAAAACGCCAGTGATTTGAAGAGTGCAATATCTCACCTTTTGAATAATGTCAAACATGGTAGTGAGCTTGGGAATATCACATATTGGGTTTTGGATAAATTTTATCAGATTGCTAATGCTTTAAATTTTCTTCATAATAATGAAGTAATTCACTTCGATATAAAACCAAGTAATATTTTAGTCGATAAAAATCATAAACCGATCCTGACTGATCTTGGGTTTGCAAAAAGAAAATCAGATGACGACAGTGAAATTGTCATCGGATTTACGAAGCTATATGCCCATCCTGATTTGAGGGAAGATTATTCAGACCTATCAAGCAAAAACAGGGTCAGGAAAAAATTAAGACCAAAAGATTTCAAGTATTCTTTTGATATTTATGCCTTTGGGAAATCACTATTGGAAATTTTATATTTAATAAATCAAAAATTTAGTGATGTGGTTCCATATGACTATACCTTCGGATACCTTCATTTGGCAGCTTGTCGAATGTTAGATGGAAAGAATGTATCTACTATAGAAACAAAACGAATAAATGAAAGACAAATCCATTCTGGTTTAGAACCAACTGTTTTTGATGAAATTTGGCAGGAGTTCAATGATATTAGGGATTATAACCAAATAAAATACACTTGTTCTGATGATATTATTAAAGATTTTAGTAAATTAATTACACGAGAACATTTCAATAAATTAATCCCAGAATTAAACATGTTTTATCCTAAAGTTGTTAAAAGTTCACAAGGAATTTGTGCTCCCTTTAGTGAAAGAGTTCGGGCAATAGTAGAGCACCCTGTTTTTGAGAGATTAAATGATACTCGCCAGTTAGCTTTCATCAATACTATATATCCAACGGCAACTCATACTCGATTGGAGCATTCTATCGGTGCTTTTCGTAACGCTATTTTATATGTTCAAGCATTATATAATGATACATACAATCCCCTATTCCGACAATTGATGGATGAAAAGGATATTAAGTCCATCTTATTAGGAAGCTTATTGCATGATATTGGACATTATGATGAACGTCAACTATTATTTCCCTCTAACGACAATTATTTTTCCCGTCAGTTCTTGTTAATATAGATTACAAATGTCATGTAAGTAAAAGACTCCAAATAAATTGCTCCCTGTATTCCAAACGCGTCATTGTTTACGTTGTCTGGCCTGTTCCATTCTATAACTTGGTACGTTCAGCTCAAGAATGACACTGTGATGAACCAGTCGATCAATCGCTGCCGCAGTTGTCATCGGATCCTTAAAAATACTTTCCCATTTCGAGAAAGGAAGGTTGCTGGTAAGCATCACGCTTCCACGTTCATAACGTTGCGCCAAAAGCGTAAAAAGCACCTCCATTTCCTCTCGATCCTGCTTAACATACCCAATGTCATCGAGGATCAGTGCGTCGTATTTTGCAAGTTTCTTAAGCTTCCTGTCAAGCTTCAGTTCCCTTTTGTCGCGAAGCAATTCCTCTACCAGAAAACTGCACCGAGAAAAATATACCCGGTAATCCTGCCGGATCAGTTCCTGTCCGAGAGCGCATAATAAATGTGTCTTCCCGCTGCCGGGATTGCCAAATGCCAATATGTTTTCCTTACGATTCAGGAATGAACCGTCCTGTAATACCTTGACCTGTCGTAATAACTTTTTCGGAAAACGTTTCAAGTCAAAAGATTCCAGATTCTTTTCCAGAGGTAACCGGGATTCTCTCAACCGGCACTCAATCCGTTTCTGTCCCCGTGCCTCACATTCCTGCTTCAGCAATTCCAAAAGGTATTCTACGTAACCGGATTCTTCCTTTTCTGCACTTTCTGCAATATCTTTATAAGATTCACGAACGGTAGACAGGCGCAACTCTCTCAAGTATTGTTCCACTTCTTGCTTTACTTTCTGTCCGCTCATAATGACACCGCCACAGCCTCAAACAGCCCGTCATATATCTGCAGGTCGACTTCAGTTATCAAGGGGTCTTTTATCACCTCTGGTTGTTGATCCTCTTGCACTATCTTTGTAACTTCCTCTGCGCTGATCGTCCTTTCCGAATCAATCAGCATCTTCAGCGCATTGTCCACGCCGGTTTCCGTTTCCCTTGCCGCCAGGTACAGTATCTTCAGGTATTTCTTATCGGCCTGAACAGGACTTTGTTCCTTGAGCATATCGTAAGCTATTCTGAATCGGCTTGTGGGAAACAGATCATTCCGATAACGATAGTTAGCAAAGGCACCCGGCTTCCGCACCAGCCAATCAATAATGTGCCGGTAATCTATGCGGTGCTTTTCCTCTCCACGAAGCCTGGGGAGCCGCTCCACCCGCTTCTGTGCGTACCAGACGTCCAAATGGTCTGCGTACACCCTGACCTCAACCTTTTCCCTGATTAACCGGCTATGCACTGAATAGACATTGTGCAGCACTCGAATCGTGCTGCTTGGCCCAACGCTTACAACCAGTCTTTTACAGTCCTCCAGCTTCCTCTCAGGTAAGACCCGCAATACTCTCATCTCTTCACGTAATCGTTCATAACGACCACTATTGAGCTGTCTGAACATATCCTCAAGAAACCGTTCATAGGCCCTACGATTCTCAAAATCCCGGCTGCCTCGTAACATCAAAGCCTGGTCTATGGCTCTTTTTAAACGGTGGTGCCGCTGTTCCACATCTCCGTTTTCGTTCCCCTTCCCAGCTTGAATCTTTTCACCTTCCAGCCTGTAATGTTTTAACAAGCCCTCATAACGCTGTGTAAATTCCTTGGGGTTACTTAAGTTGTTCAATGCCGCTGACAAACTATCCGTCCTGTGTTTCCTGGGAACACCGCCCAGTTTCCATAGAGCACGCTGCAAACCAGAACTCAGACTTTCGTAACTTTCTGAAAAACATATGCTCCCCGTCTCCCAATTCGAGTAGGTCAAAACAAAATGATACAACATATGATCAAATGGCTGACCTTGTATCGTAATCCCAAGTTGTCCCATTCGAGTAAAGTCCGATGCGCCAAGAACACCAGGATGATGCTCCTGTGGGAAAAATACCTCCTTGCCCGGTCCTTCAAGGGCACGCCACATTTTTAAACGCCGTTGTAATGTCCGCAACTGACCATCGGAAAATCGCCCCGGATATTTCCGCTGCAAGGCATCAAACAGGGTCTTCGCCTCCAGATTCGGAAAAAGCTCCAACTTCTCCAGAACTTCATCCCAAGCCTCCTCAAAGGGATCTTTACGCGTCCGCCACGTGTGTAGCTCTTTTACTTCACTCGGAAGCTTTCCTCCACGAATATACTTACGTGCCGTCTTCTCATCCATTCCCGTCTTTAATGCCGCTACCATCAATTTCTCTCCCGTCTCCATCAATTGCATCAACCTCCTGACTTGTCTGTCTGTGACCATCTCTTACCCTCCTTACAGAAGGAAGAAAGATAGCACAGCATTATCTTTGAAACGGGAATTTTAATTGTCGTTAACCGGGAATCCTAATTGTCGCTGATCACTGGCTGTTTAGCACCTTGTTTTGAGGCGGCTGCAAGTTACCGTAAATCAACCCGCCTGATACCTTTAACCTGTCAAAAAACAAAAACCCCATGCCAAAGCACAGGGTTCATAAATTCATGAATATATGTCCAGCGCTTTAGCACATTTATAAAGCGGAGCAAGTTACCTCTTAAATCACCGCTGTTAATTAAATATACAAATAACGTATATACCATATAGAAATAAAAATCAAGGATTATTTTTTTGTAAAAGGGG
>JAUSPI010000251.1 GCA_030655775.1 Syntrophales bacterium | reverse complement strand
TTCTTCTTTGATGCACTCGTAAAAAGTCAGAAAGTGTGCTCTTTGTCATGCTGAACTTGTTTCAGCATCTAATTATTTCAGCAAGTTAGAGACCCTGAAATAAATTCAGGGTGACAGAAAAAGACTTTTTACGAGATTGTCTTCTTTGACAGTCTCGTAAAAAGTCTCAAAATGTGTCATTTGTCATGCTGAACTTGTTTCAGCATCTAAGCATTTCAATAAGTTAGAGACCCTGAATGATCCTGAAACAAGTTCAGGACATGATTTTGGGTGACAAAAAAAGACTTTTTACGAATGCATCATTCTTTGATCGAGGAAGAAGACATTCTATATCTTTTTGTAAAATCACTGAAAGTGTAACATGAAAAAAAGATTGACAGGTGTGCTGATAATATTTGCACTACTTGCAATTTCTTATCAGGGAGTTGCCTACATACCAACTGCAAAACAGATATTACAACCTATCCTGAAAGCAAACCGGGAAATAAATAATTTAAAGATAGTATTGAAGACAACGATCTTCGATAACAGATATAACGACGGAAGTGTAGAAATAGATGAACATATCTATATTAAAAAGGGGGGAATTTTCCGGTCGGAACGGGCTTTTGCCCACGGTAAGGAAGTTATCATCAATCGTGGCAGAAAATCTTTTACTATGGTGAAGGATATAGCTGACACTGACTACAGGAAGATAGATACGGTACTGCCGATTGTATTTTTCCAGGAATCTATTGAAAATCTGATAAATGACCTGAGTTATTTGGGTGTGGATACGGGGACGGTTGCCTTTGACCGTATAGATGGAAAGGTTGCCTTTGTCATAGGGGAAAGAATGGGACGAGTTCCATGCAGTCAACTGTGGACGGAAAAAGAGACAGGTTTTCCCATAAGATTTATTGGCATTGGAACATCCAATGGAAAGCGGGTAATACTTCGGGCTGAATATATAGATTATGCCCGTGTGAACGGGGAATTCTCGTTTCCCGGTCGAATAGAATTTTACAGGGATGACGTTCTCTGGATTGTCAGTGTACCTGTGGAAATACTGGTAAATGAAAAAATTTCAGACAGTTTTTTCATAATACCGGAAGGGAAAAGTTTTTATCCCGGCTTGAAGGATTTTTTGAATGTAAAGGAATAGGCCGAACATGAAACTTCGTGTAATCCTCATAGTTTTATCTTTACTGGCCTTTTTATCTACGTCTTTAGGTGGATATTCCTATTATACATCCTTAAAAGAAGCTGCTTTTAAGGAAGCCAATGTCCAGACCGCATTACAATTAGAAACGATCAAAAATCACCTCTCCTCTTTTCTCGGCGAAAATCTAAAATCGGCAAGGGTGTTGGCTGGGCTGAAGGAATTACAACAAGCCCTATTCAAACCGGACAATAATTCTTTAAAGAAAGCAAATTCTGTTCTTGACCACTTTAAGAATGCCCTGGATGTCAACGTCTGTTACTTGATAGATCGTAATGGAAACACTATAGCCTCCAGCAATCGCGATGCGCCTGACAGCTTTGTGGGGGAGAATTATGCTTTTCGTCCATATTTCCGGAAGGCTATCAAAGGTTCTACTTCCATCTACATGGCTTTGGGTGTAACTTCAGGGAAGCGGGGGGTTTATTACAGCCATTCGGTTTGTGGAAAAGACAGAGATGTTCCGATAGGGGTTGCTGTTATCAAGGCCTCAATTACACCCTTGGAAAAGGATTTTAAGCACGTTTATGAAGGTACCATAGTACTCACAGATCCTCATGGTGTGGTTTTCATTTCCAATCGAGAGGATTGGCTTTACAAACTCTTGTGGGAACTTTCACCTGATCAGATTTCTCAGATTGCTATGACGCGACAATTTGGTAACGGTCCGTGGAGCTGGAGTGGACTGAAGAAAGATAAGAATCATGTTATTGATAAGACAGGGAATGCATACCTGATGCAACAGGTTGAACTTGATAATTATCCGGGCTGGAACGTTATTTATTTGCGGGGGTTCCGGGAAATTGCCAAAAAAGTCTTTGATCCCTTAATCAGGAGTATGGGCAATATAATCCTGGCAATATGCGTTTTTATCGGATTATCTGTTCTCTTTCTCTATAAACAGGCAAGTAATGAAATCGTAAAACGGAGAAAGGTCGAGAAGACACTCCGTGAAAGTGAAGAGCGATACCGTTCTCTTTATAATAACACACCTGCCATGTTGCACTCGATAGATGCGAAAGGTCGGCTGGTCAGTGTTAGTGACTATTGGGTTGAAGCCCTTGGATACGAACCAGACGAGGTGATTGGTCGAAACTTTACCGAGTTTTTAACGGAAGATTCGCGCCTGCTGGCTGAAGAGAGAGTATTTTCTGAATTCTTGAGGACTGGTTTTGTAAAGGATATTCCGTATCAATTTACCAGAAAAAACGGGGAAACTATAGATGTACTCTTATCAGCTATCGCTGAGCGGGATGACAAAGGGGATATAGTTCGATCCCTGGCTGTTTTGATTGATGTCACCGCGAGGAAACGTGCGGAGGAAGAGCTCAAACTTGCTAAAGAAAAGCTCGGGCATTATTCCAAAGATCTCGAATTACAGGTAAAGGAAAAGACAAGGGAGATTACGAGCATTATTAAATATATGCCTGCGGTTGTCTATATCAAAGACAAAGAATATCGATATGTAATGGTCAATTCCCAGTTTGAAGAGTTGTTTGATGTGCGAAATCAGGAGATCGTTGGCAAAACCGACTATGAAATATTTCCGGAGAAGATAGCCGCTCAGTTTCGTACGAACGAGGTGCGAGTTTTCAAGGAGAGGCAGTCGATACAGGTAGAGGAAAGCGTCTCTCAGAAAGATGGCACCCATGCCTATCTTTCCGTGAAATTTCCCCTATACGACGAGCAGGAATCTGTTCGTGGTTTATGTGGAATAGCAATGGACATAACAGTAATCAAAAGGGCACAGGACCAGTTGAGGCGTCTTTCCTGTGGTATTATAGCCAGCCAGGAGAAAGAACGCGCTGTTATAGCCCGGGAGCTGCATGATGAGTTGGGTCAGATGCTTACCGCACTGCGTATGGACTGTGTATGGATCAAGGAAGGTTTGGGTAAAAACAATCCCAAAATGGTAGAACGGACGTTGATAATGTGTAACCTTATCGATA
>JAUSPI010000250.1 GCA_030655775.1 Syntrophales bacterium | reverse complement strand
GGGATATACTACTCACTAGTCAATGGCGGCTCCATGGTGGGGCTACCTGAGTAGTTACAAAATAAGTTTATTATCAGTGCAAACTCCATACTGCAATTCAGGTCGTCCACTGGGAATATTGCTAAGTTCAGTAATCGAGATAAATTCCGTTGCATTGTGACCATTATTACCAAACCTTACTATTTGTATCTTGGATTCTTTTCCGTCTTCTCCAAGTTCAACTACCAATTCTCCAACAGCTATTACGCCAGTAGGTAAGTCTGTGTAAGTATGAGTTACATGAATACCACCACCCATATAAGTATGTAATACTCTAGGAGGCTGTCCGAGAATAGCAGATGGTCACTAAAGAAGCAAATGCATAGATGAGAAAAACCCTCTCAGAAATTATCATAAAAAGCAATACTTATATTGACAACTATTTGATATTATGATATATTACGCCATCATGTCTTTAGAAAGAAGGATAAATCGATGGCAGTTCCTTTCAAGAAAGATCCGGTAGAATTTAATCAGCGTTTACTGTTTCCTTTGAACATGTTCGACCTCTTACCGGAAGATCATGAATGTTACATCTACGAAGAGATATTCAAACAACTTGATACGACAAGCGTAGAGAAAAACTACAGTGTACTTGGTCAAAATGCCTTTCATCCCAAGTTGATAGTCGGCATACTGATATACGCATACAGCCAGGGGATCTTCAGTTCCCGTCAGATAAAAAAGAAAAGTCATGAAGATCTCGGCTTCATGTACATATCCCATTTAAACTGTCCCGACTTCAGGGTATTGAGTGATTTCAGGAAAGACCATTACGAGTTTTTCAAGGAATGTTTCAAACAGAGTGTGCTTTTGGCCAAGGAAGCCGGGATGGTATCGCTTGGTCATGTAAGCCTTGACGGTTCCAAGTTCAAGGCAGACACCTCCAAACATAAGGCCATGAGCTATGGCCGTCTCAAGGAAAAGGAAAGAGAATTAACCGAACAGATAGAAGAATTAATACAAAAGGCAGAACAGTGCGACAGCGAAGAAGATGAAGAGTATAACGATAAGACCGGCTACGAGATACCGGAAGAACTGAAGTTCAAAGAGAATAGATTGGCAAAGATCAAGGCCGCCAGAGAGGCTTTGGAAAAAAGAAAACAGGAGCTGAATCCGGGTAAAAAGATAGATGATAAGAAACAGATAAGCTTTGCCGATAAAGAGGCCCGGATCATGGGCAAGAACGGAAACTTCCAATATGCCTACAATGGTCAGATTTCGGTTGATAAAAACAATCAGATTATCGTGGGACAGCATCTAACCCGGAATGCAAATGACAAGCAGGAAGTAACACCGGCCCTACAGGAGATCAAAGAAACAACGGAGGACGAACTTCCTGATGTTATGAGTTTAGATAACGGCTACATGTCGGGCAGCAACCTTGCCGCATTTAATGACCCTGATATCGATATCGACGTCTATATAGCGACAGGCAAGGGAGAGAACGGGGATCAGAGATCCCTGGATGAATGCAATCGAAAGGTAAGGAAATCGGATTTCGTCTACGATGAGGATAAAGACTGTTTTATTTGTCCCGCCTGCCATATACTGGAATTAAGAAACAGAACCGGTGATGACAAGAAAATATATCAGACTCGAATGGAAGATTGTGATCAATGTTCCTACCGGAACAGATGCTGCAAGTCAAAAAAAGGTGAACCCCGGACAATTTCGACTGACAGTAAAGAGCCACTGCGGCAAGAGATGGTTGAAAAGATGAAGAAGGAATCATCAAAGGAAATATACAAAAAGCGAAAGACCATCGTTGAGCCTGTCTTTGGTCAGATAAAGAAGAACATGGGTTTTCGGGGATTCAGTGTGCGTGGCTTTATAAAAGCAGGCGGAGAGTTTTCCCTTGTCTGCGCAGCACACAACATTAAAAAGGTTGTAAAATCAATAAGATGTAAATTGGCATATCTTGAAGAAGACAAGTTAGCTTCCATGGCTGCCTGATAAAGGGTATCGGAGCACGAGAAAACACACTGTTTCACAACAAAAGGATGTGATCAATAGCCGGAAGGTGATTTCTGTTGATGACAATTGCTTTTCATAAAATGATTTGACGAAATTTGATACTTATTTTCAAAGAGGTTGTTTTTCAGCTATTGAATTCTCGGACAGCCTCCTAGCATGTACTTGTACAGGGTATCGGTTGAGAAGCTATAAATCTATAGGTTCGATCATATCCCCGGAAGTCGGGTACCACAGGTACTGTAAGTCACATTGAAAAAAAGCGGAGTCATCGGCTCCGCTTTTCATTTTTTTCTATTTCTTGATAGCGTATTGCTCTAAATTATTTCTCCTGCCTTTAGCCTTTAACCTTGCGCTTCGTCTTTTTGACTGCTGACCGCTGAAAGCTGAACACTGACGGCTTTTTTACCCTGATGGCTGAAAGCTGAGTGCTTAAAAATTCTGTCTCCTGACTACTGCCTTTTCCTTTCGCCTTTCACCTCGTCTTTTCATTGCTGACTGTGATAGCTTATTGCTATAAATTCTGT
>JAUSPI010000249.1 GCA_030655775.1 Syntrophales bacterium | reverse complement strand
TTTGCATTCCGGAAATGACCCGAAAAGTGGTAAACTTTCCTCCGGAATGGGTGGCAGGTTTCACCCGGAATCAGTGGCAACTTTGTTCCGGAATGGGTGGCAGGTTTGGACCGGAATCTGCACCCACCTGTCTGTTCCGATAAGATTACTGTCTAAAAACTCTTCTACACACTTTACTGTTTCTTTGCAAGGATCTCTAATTTCCTTTAATTTATATACTGTTTCATTTAAAATTAATTTTTCCTGTTGCCAGATTAATTTGAAATGTTATACTTCTCACCTTATCATAGCTTATTTGTTCCCGGTTTTTATTTCCAAATATAACATTAGAAAGAAATCGGGAAAATAATTTAATCAATTTTTTAAATGCCACAACTTTTGAACGTTACCCATAATTTGGCGCTAACTCGTAACTAAAATTAAAAAGGAGAATGTTATGCAGATATCTTTTCTTAAAAACAGGGTCTTTTTATTATCGATGATAGTTCTTTTCGCTTTTGTCTCGGGTTGTATCCCAATGATGGCGCAACCGCCGAAACCCGGCGAGATAATGCCGCCGAAGCCGAGACTGGACAATAAGGGGGCTTATTTATGTCCTTACACGCAGGATGGAGTCTTGGCGGAATGGGTTGATAAAGCGATCAATGCTAAGATTGGCGCAACAATCGGCAAACATGCCGGTGCCTTCGCGGGACAGCAGCTATTAGAAAATATCCCTTTTGTCGGAGGTCTTATAGGACAGCATGCCGGAGAGGCTATCGGTCGCAAGATTGCTATTGAAGCTTCAGGAGGCTGGGAGTACATACAGGAGACGAGCGATATGTCTTTCGATACAGTCGAGGATTTATCGATTTACCTGTACGCGGCATACTCTTCAAACGAACATTTCAAGGATGCACTCGAAGCTACCATGGAGATATATCCGGAGATGAAAACAAAATATTATCCGGCGATTACACATGCTCCTAAAAAAGAGGCTCAGTAGAAACTAATTCGTAATAGCTTTGCATTGAAAAAAGTAATTGTAAAAGGCGTAAAGGGTCAATACACGGGGATTGAACGGGCAAATTGATAGACCGGGAGCGCATCGGCAAGCCCCGAGCCTTGTAGACGGGACAAGGGGCGCAATATGAAACGAACATATTGTTCGCAACAGCTCACTATCTCCGATTCCTTACCGGGAAGCCCAACCCTGTGGGCGGGGAGCTTCACTGTTGACGCCTGAAATTTTCGGATTCGGACAATTGTTTTGGAATAATTTTTCAGTAATAGAGCAAGCGGAGGAATCATGACTGTTGCAACATTAAGAATGATGAAAATGTGCATTTTGCTTTGTTTGTGTCTCTTATATGTGAGTGGTTGTGCTACGGTTCCAAAAGACGCAGCCGGTTTTCAGGCACACCATGTGGACCCCGGCCAGAAGAGCGAGGTCTACGGTGTGGGTATTGATTCTCAGGACATCATAAGTATAACTGATGGAATGATACGTGATATGCTTTCTAATCCTTTCTGGTCTGATTCCGAAACTCTCCCTAAAGTTATAATAGACTCTAAATATTTCAAAAATGAAAGTTCGACAAGAATCAACAAGAAAATGATTACTGATCGATTGAGGGTAGAGCTGAATAAGGCTGCCCGTGGAAAGATGATTTTCATCGGACGGGAATATCTTAACATGATTTTGAAAGAGGCGGAGTTGAAGCAGTTGGGGCTTATGGGGCAGGATAAAACGATGGATGAAATCAGGATTTATGAAGCTGATTATCGTCTGGGGGGTCGTATTTCAACACGTGATGCAATTAATCCAAAGACGGGCGCGTTTTCCCGTTACCATCAGGTCCTTTTCGATATGATTGACCTGAAAACCGGTGCAATCGTATGGAGTAATGGATATAATTTCAAAAAAACCGCTCAGGAAGACATAATCTACCGATAATTCCGGCGGTTCAAAAGGCTATAGGAAGTATCATGAAAAGGTTTTTTTATGTTTGCATTATTCTATGTGCAGTGTTTGCAATTGTAATGGGTTGCGCAGGCAGGCAGAAATTTGAGAAGGCTAAAATACCCGAAAACCGCATGAGAGCATATCTTGCGGATAAACCCGAAGAGCTGAAACCGGAATTTCGTGCAATACTGGAAGACGGACAAAGGAATTACGTTTTGAACAATATGCAGGTCGGTGTTTCAGCGTTGAAACTGGGACATACTGAAATTGCCGAAAAATGCTTTGACGAGGCGTTGAAACATATTGAAGCGGTATTTGCGGATAATGAAAAGGCGGGAAAGGCCCGCAGTTTATGGTATGAGGAAGGCATGAAGGATTTCAAGGGCGAGCCGTATGAGAGAGCCATGTCCTATTATTACAGGGGCCTTCTTTACATGCTGGAGGAGGACTACGAAAATGCCCGGGCATGCTTTAAGGCCGGCATTATTCAGGATGCCTTTGCCGAGGAAAATCAAAATCAATGTGATTTTGCCCTGTTGTTATTCCTTGAAGCCTTCTGTTCCCTGAAGCTCAACGATCAGGAATTGGCTAAAGCGGCTTTGGAGGAAATGAAAAAACTGCGACCGGATCTTGCGCATCCTGATGCTAAATCAAATGTGCTGATCCTTGTCGAAACAGGAACGTCACCACGAAAACTTGCCGACGGGCTGGGTCATGCGCAATTAAAATTTTTCAGAGGGCGAAACATTGTGGAAAAACAGGTTGTATTATATGTAGGGGATTCAAAAATAATGTCCTACCCGATAGAAGATGTAGCCTGGCAGGCAATGACCCGTGGTGGCAGGCCTGTCGATAAGATAATCAAGGGTCAGGTTGAATTTCGTAAAACGCACGAAAAGATAGGATCAACACTCACCGATATTTCATCGAATTTGCTGTTGGCTAATCCGGTTATGTCCAATTCTGATACTATGGGAGCAATAGGCGCTGCTTTGGGAATTTTTGGCGTTGCAGAAATGGTCATGGCGTCTCGAGCACGTACCCACGCCGATACACGCTACTGGAATAACCTTCCAGATACGGTACACATATCACACATGGGTCTCGACAAGGGCGCATACAAATTAAGAATTCATTATCTAAATGAGAATGGCGCCGTGGTATCGGAAGATCAGCATAAAACAACCCTTGTCATTGACGACAAAGAAGACTTGATTCTTATCTGGAAGCGACCAGATGGAAGTTTTGTTATAAAATGAGAATTTTATACAATCAAGCCCCCGTTGTTCAACCACCTCATAGTGTAATAATGCTAAGAGGTCGTTGACTGAAAGGGTGTCAGCCCATCACCTATAAAAACACTTCATAACTTTCAGACTCATAACCTACAGATTTATAACCAATCATCTTTTGAATATGGAATGAAAGGAAACGGCTTCCATAATTTTCGACATATTTACGAAGCTCATGTCTCGCTTTTCGAAACTTCTTACTCTGGAGATTTCTTACCAAATGCTCAATATCTTGAGTTCGGCCTTCACAGATAATCTGTGGCCCTTCCCCTATAAGAACCTCCCACTCACCGGCCACGGTAATACTCAGTTCTTCCATGGTCGGATAGAATTCTTCGCTGACAAAGCGTTCATAATCCGCTTTTTTGTTCCTCACGATATCCCACGTTTGAGTGAATTTGACAGTATCTTTTTTAACATCTCTTGAATATGAATCTTTCCTTCCAGTTGGGACAAGGACCTTGGTTTTATAGTTCTTTACATAATTGAGCAAGTTCTCATTCAGCTTTTTATATTTTGGGTCCTTCAAAGCCTTTTCAATCAAATCTAAGTCACCACTTACGCCCTCAAATATAATTTCACTATAGGCACCAACCAGAACTGACCACCCGGCTACAGTATGAATTCCCAATTTATTTATTCCCGGAATAAAGTCTTTCACAATAAATTTTCGATATTCTTGACTACTTTCGGGAATAATGGTCCAATACTGATTAAATTTTACATACATTACTTACTCCTCCTTTACTTGACTTAGAAGATCACTATTTTAACGTTCAAATTACACCTAAAAGAAACACAAATGCAATAAGTTTTTCTTTATGCACAGGTTATTAATTCTCCGCTAAGGAAATTAGGTCAATGTAATCGAATTGTCAATGGTAAAAATGCATTGTGTCAATAGCATTTCAAAATGTCCGGTTTTCATAGCAAGTGAAATGTCCGGTTTGACAATTGTTTAACGGAAAAATATTTATATTATTTAATAACTACTTGTAATTTTACGGAATCGGTGTGATAATAAAAATTATTAGTTGTTATGCTTCTACAGTTAAAAGTGAGGGTCTCGGAAAAGCAAGTCTGCGGATAGAGGAAATTCAAAAATGGAGAATGTCATCACACAGATCGTGGAGGTCGAAAAGCAGTGTGCTGAGAAGGTTGAAAAGGCCGAGCGGGAGTACAGTAAGAAGATCGAGGTGTACAAGAACACCATTGAAGAAAAAAAGTCAAGAGAATTCGCCCTCATTATCACCGAAGGTGATAAAAGACTGGCGCAGGTGCTTGAGCAGGCGAAAAAGCAAACAGAGGCCCAATTGTTAGCTTCAACCGGGGATAATGAAAAACTTTATCAGGATCAGGTACTCAATGAGGAAATAAAGGAAAAGATCGTCTCCATCCTTCTTGCGATCTGAGGGACCATGAGATACTACGCAGATAAAGACAATCTCCATGCCAGGATATATGCCATGAGAGGCCGTCTCCTATCGCTCAAGGATTATGACTCAATTGTCAGGGATCAAGGGGCTTTTTTCGACAGACTTTCCGGCGCACACGATTATGTCGAGGCCAAAGAGATGGTTTTCAAGGAGCAGGTCGCCATGGTCGTCCATCTTGCCGAGGCAACCAGGAAATATAGCTCACTTTTCATTGCCTTCCTTCGCCAGTACGAGGTGAGCAACGCGAAGCTCCTTCTGGCAAAGGCCTTCGGCAGACAGAGCCTGGACCAGTGGTACGATATCAGACCATACGCCATCCTTGACAGAAGCCTGCTCCAGCAAGAACTTTCGCTGGATGACATAAGGACAATCATGGCCGGCACATACCTGGAAGACGTGTGCGAGGATATCTCAAGCTATGAATGCCTTGAAAACCAGGTGGACATCAGCGCCGCCAGGAATCTGTATACATCTTCAGCCCCATTCCTTCCCGAATCTCGAAAGGTCTTCCGGGACTTTATGCTCAGAAGGATCGCCGTCATTACGATGATCTGGCACTGGAGACTCAAGCAGAGCTACCACTGGAGCGACGAAAGGATAAGGATCTACCTTGAGACGTTCCATAACCTCAACCTCTTCGGTGGGCATGCATGGCCACAGGTAAGGATAGTAGAGGAGGCGTTGAACAGGCGTCTTGAACAACTGAGAAAAAGTGGCTCACAGGCGCCATCCGCAGAGGATATAGAGTACCATCTCGAACAGTATTTTTATGATTGGGTTTCATCCATGTTTCACAAGGATTTTCATTCCATACACTGCGTGGTTGCTTACCTTTGGCTGCTCTACTATCAAGTGAGGAACCTGTTCCGCATCATCGAGGGTATGAGGTTTGGTTTGTCCCCCGGAGAGATACTCAAAAGGATCATAAGTGAAGTGTGATGGTTAAGTTGTTTGTAAAATCGGATATCAGGAAAGTTAGCATAGCCCTTGAGAAGGTATTCTACCATGAGGTCTACCTCGAGCTGGGAAAGACGGGGTTTATCCATCTCTCCCGTTCGCAAGACAGTGCAAGCGATATCATGATGGAGGGAGGGCTTAAGGATGAAGAGGCAAAGAGCAGGGAGATTCTGTCGGGGATCGAAT
Organism: Syntrophales bacterium; assembly: GCA_030655775.1. NCBI lineage: Bacteria > Pseudomonadati > Thermodesulfobacteriota > Syntrophia > Syntrophales > Syntrophales bacterium. Next base: position 7,452 of record JAUSPI010000249.1, on the reverse strand, counting down.
ATGTGATGAATACCCTGAATATCCAGCCTGGGGAGGATAGCATACATGACAAAATACGTGACACAAGTCAGGATGAAGCGTTCGTCTCCCGTATCAAAAGCACAATAGAGCGCACACAGAGACTTCGCTCAAGGATTCAGGAATCATTAGGATTTATAGCAGAGCGCATATCATATCTGGAAGCATTGAATCGGATGGGCATTGATCCCGGGGCAATCAAAACGGCTCGACTGGTAAAGATGGTCTTCGGGACAGTGGAAAACACCGACTGGGGAGTGCCGGTTAAAGAGAACTTCGTGTTAGCTAAGGCAGGTAGATACGTATTCGGTACTGCCCTTCCCAAAGATATTTCTACGATGCTCCAATTCCTCAAGGCATATGGTTATACAGACAAGTCGGATGATATACGTGAGGCTTCTATTGAACACCTCACACACCGTGAAGACATACTAAGACACAGGCTTGAGATACTTGATGGATATCTCAATAATCTGAGGGATGAAAAGGGACACGCTCTGATGAAGTTGTATGGCGTATACATGGGATACGAGGAGGTCCTCAAAGCCTTGAGAATGTCACTATTCTCATCCAGGTCTATGTTCATAACGGGCTGGATGGATATAACAGAGAAGCAGAGGCTTTTCAGCATCCTTCAAGGAATTTGCAGCGACAAATTCATCGCCATCGTATCTGAACAGAGGGATGCGGATGCACCTGTCCGCTTGAGAAACATCAGGCTCTTTAGACCATTCGAACTCCTCGTGAAAACAATGGGCATACCATCCAACAGTGAAATAGACCCCACCCCGCTTACAGCTATCACCTTTGTTCTCATGTTCGGCCTCATGTTCGGTGACCTCGGTCAGGGGCTCGTCCTCGCACTGGGCGGCATTATTCTTAAGCGAATCGCCAAAAAGAAGGGGAAACCCTTAGAAAGCCTCGGGCAGGCCGGAGGTATACTGATTCTGTGCGGCTTTTCTGCCGCCATCTGCGGCTTGCTCTATGGCAGCATTTTCTCGAGCGAGCATATCATACCCGCCCTCTGGTTCCATCCCATGGAGCACGTCATGAATCTGTTTTATGTAACCATACTGATGGGGGCTATATTCATCATGGCAGGTCTTTGCGTCAACATTATAAACAGCCTCATGAACTCGGATTATACCGGAGCCCTCCTTGGGAAGAGGAGTCTGGCTGTACTAATTCTCTATGCCGCAATCGTGCTTATTGCCGTGAGGTACACAAGAACCGGACAGGGTCCTGCGCCATGGGAAGTCGGTGGATTCATCGTCTTACCCCTTTTCCTCTTTTCCTTGCGGGGCGTGCTTGGGCCTGCCCTTTTCAAGGAGCACAAACCGCACAGCATATCCGAATACGTGATCGAGACGCTTATGGAAATACTGGAGATAGGGCTAAGCATGCTTGCAAATACCATCTCCTTCATCCGGGTGGGAGCTTTCGCGCTCTCGCATGCGGGATTGAGCATCGTGACATACACGCTGGCAGGCATAGCCGATCCCGCAATGAAATCTGTGGGTGCTATTGCCATAATCATAATAGGGAACATCTTCATTATCGGCTTCGAGGGGCTTATTTGCGGGATTCAATCGATGAGGCTCGAGTATTACGAGTTTTTCAGCAAGTTCTTCAAGGGGGACGGAGTTGCCTTCACCCCCTTCATACTAAAGGCAAAAACGTCGGAGGTGTAAGATGACCAAGGATAACCTGTCTATGGTTTTTTTAAGTAGCTCTATCTGCTTTGCGATTCTGTTGCTTTTCCCGGATGTGATGTTTGCGGCCGCAGCAGATATGGTCAACATAAATACGGGAAATGAGTGGAGGGGTTTAGCGTACATATCCGCGGCGTTAGCCGTTGGGCTCGCTTGCATTGCAAGTGCCTACGCCGTGGCCCGGATAGGTTCCGCAGGCATAGGTGCCGTGAGCGAGAAGCCGGAACTCACAGGAAGGGTTCTCATCTTTCTCGGCCTGGCCGAAGGTATCGCCATATACGGCCTCATCATCGCGATCATGATCCTGAACAAGCTGTAACATGAAGAAAATATACATCATCGGGGACATGCATACTGTAAGCGCTTTCCGCCTTTCAGGGGTGGAAGGGGTAATCTCCGGAAGAGACAATGCACCGGCAAGGCTGGAAGAGATCGTAAAAAAAGGGGATGCAGGTGTAGTGGTTATAACGAACGAGCTTGCCGAGGATATTCAGGAGAGGATAACGGAGATAAACTTGGGCAGCTTAAGCCCGGTGGTCATCGAGATACCCGGTATCGATGACATGAAGGGTTTCCGCCGGTCGGTCGTGGGCTATATAGCCGAGGCACTCGGCATCACCCTGTGATCAGAGGGATGGTTTGCGATGGATAAAACGCCATTGGAAAGCTCTATCAGGGAAGAATCCGAACGCGCGATACGCGCCATCAAGGAGGTGGAGTTTTCAGAAATCAGGAAGCTGGATGAGGATTATGCCGCGGAGATGGAAAACTTCAGCAAAAAATCCGCCGCTGAAATAGATGCAAAGATCAAGCAGGAACTGTCCAGGCTGGAGAACAGGGGCATCCTTGATCGCAAGAAGCTCAAGCTCCGCATCATCGAGAAATTCATTAACCATATCGTGGACGAGGCAGTGAAGGGGATGAGGAATGATCAGCGATACAAAAAATTCCTCTCAGATACGGTATGCGACGCCGTAGGCCAGATACAGACCAGAGCAGAGATTCGCCTGAAGAAAGAGGACATTGTCTTTAAAAAGGAAATCATGGATTCCCTAAAGGCAGCCGGCAGGAACCGGGATATCGGCATAAAGGAAGACAGCACGATAACGTGGGGCGGATGTATCGTCCATGACGAACAGGGAGGCCGCATATTCAACAATACAATCGAGAGAGTTTATTTTAGAAAATCCTTTGCTATCCGCCAGGAGATTGTGCGGATACTGAAGGAAAAGGGTGTTGCCTTTTAGGTGATAAAGGATTGGATATGAACGGCATGTTGACCGGAAAGGTGATAGCGGTAAATGGCCCAATCATCAGGGCGTTCGGCCTCAACGGGATACGGATGTTCGACATCGCCGAGGTGGGGCCTGACAGGCTCATAGGCGAGGTTATACGGCTCATTGAGGATGTGGCCGTCATACAGGTATACGAGGATAATACGGGACTGAAACCGGGCGATGAGGTGATCTCGCACTGCAGGCCGCTTTCTGTCCTTCTGGGGCCGGGACTTATTGCAAGTATATACGACGGTATACAGCGCCCCCTGGTGGGCATTTTCGAGGTGTGTGGGAGTTACATAAGGAAGGGGATAAAACTGCCCCCGCTTGATGTGACCAGGAAGTGGAAATTCAACCCGCTGGTAAAGGCCGGGGGCGAGGTGAAGGAAGGGGATATCCTTGGAGAGATCAAGGAGAGCCCGCTCGTCATGCACAGGGTGCTCATACCCCCCCGGGTCTCCGGCATATTGACCACCATCGCTGATACCGGAGAATACACAATCGAAGACGAAATATACACTGTCGATACCGGCACCGACACGTACCAAGGGAAGCTTGCCGAGTATTGGCCGGTAAGGAAGGCGAGGCCAAGCAGGAGCAAGAAGAAACCCTTTATACCCCTTGTGACGGGTCAGAGGATAATAGACACGTTCTTTCCGATAGCACGGGGCGGTACGGCCGCCATCCCCGGGGGGTTCGGCACGGGCAAGACCATGATCCAGCACGCCCTGGCTAAGTGGTGCAATGCGGACATTATCGTGTACATAGGCTGCGGTGAGCGCGGCAACGAAATGACAGATGTCCTTACGGATTTCCCGAAGCTCATAGATGAGAGGAACGGCCGGCCTCTTATCGAACGAACGGTCATGATCGCGAACACATCGAACATGCCGGTTCCCGCCAGAGAGGTGAGCATCTATACGGGGGTGACCATCGCGGAGTACTACCGCGACATGGGATACAGCGTGGCGGTGATGGCTGACTCCACATCGAGATGGGCCGAGGCCCTCAGGGAGCTGTCCAGCAGGCTTGGGGACATGCCTGCTGAGGAGGGTTTTCCGCCCTACCTGGCTACCAGGCTTGCCGAGTTCTACGAGAGGGCAGGCCTTGTTGAAACGCTGTCGGGCAGCGACGGCGACATCACCATCATCGGTGCGGTATCCCCTCCGGGCGGCGACTTCTCAGAACCCGTTACCCAGCACACAACACGGTTCGTGAGGTGCTTCTGGGCACTGGACAAGGTTTTAGCCGACGCCAGGCATTATCCTTCCATAAGCTGGACAGACAGTTACACAGAATACCTCCATGATATAGAGGGCTGGTGGAAGAATCTGGACAGTCAATGGCTCTCGGTGAGAAATGAGGCCATGAACATCCTGCTTGAGGATCACAGGCTTCAGCAGGTGGTAAAGCTCGTCGGACCCGACGCTCTGCCGTCGTCGCAGCAGTTTATCCTTTTTATAGCCGAGATGATCAAGAACGCATTTCTCCAGCAAAACTCATTCGATCCAATTGACAAGTACTGTGATCCCGAAAAGCAGCTCAAGCTCCTGAAGACTATTCTGGATCTTTATAAAAAGGGGACGGAACTTGTGCAAGCCGGCATTTCTGTCAAGGATATCGCGGCGCTGGACGTGGTCTCGGAAATGGTAAGGCTCAAATCCGAAGTTCCCAACAACGAAACCGAAAGGATTGAGGAGTATGGGAAGAGGCTTGCTCTCGGAATCGATTCGCTTAAAGAGTCAATAATAGGAGAATGAACATGCCAGCCGATATTGACTACACTAACCTTTCCGGTATCTCCGGCCCACTGATCTTTGTTGAGGGAGTCAAGGGCGTTGGCTACGGCGAGATCGTGGAGATCCGGGATGACTCAGGCGAAATACGCATAGGGCAGACCCTTGAGGTGGACGAACAGCGGGCCGTGGTTCAGGTCTTTGAGGGCACGAGCGGACTTTCCGTGAAGGGGATGAGGATTACCTTCGTGGGTAAGTCGCTTGAGATCCCGGTTGATCGCGATATGCTCGGAAGGGTCTTCGATGGTCTGGGAAGGCCCATCGATGGAGCTCCCCAGGTAATCACAGACAAAATGATGAACGTGAATGGCCTGCCGGTCAACCCCTGGAGCAGAGAATATCCGAGGGACTTTATACAGACCGGGATATCCGCCATAGACGGGATGAATACCCTTATCCGTGGCCAGAAGCTTCCGATATTCTCGGGCAGCGGAATGCCGCACAACCTGATTGCCGCCCAAATAGCCCGACAGGCCAGGATCCTGACCGCGGAGGAAGAATTTACTGTCATATTTGCCGCCATGGGCGTGAAATTCGACGTGGCCAAGTTTTTCATTACTTCCCTCGAGGAGTCGGGTGTTCTCACGCACTCCGCCATATTTTTAAGCCTTGCCGACGCCCCTTCGATCGAGCGTCTCATCACCCCGAGGGTGGCGCTGACCCTGGCCGAGCACCTCGCGTTCGATGAGGGCATGCATGTACTCGTGATACTGACCGACATGACGAACTACTGTGAGTCCCTCAGGGAGCTTTCGAGCTCGAGGGGCGAGATTCCCTCCCGGAAGGGCTATCCTGGTTACCTCTACAGCGACCTCGCATCCATATACGAGCGTGCCGGCAGACTGAAGGATCACAAGGGTTCAATTACCCAGGTACCCATACTTACCATGCCGAGCGACGATATTTCCCACCCCGTCCCGGACCTGACCGGCTACATCACCGAGGGGCAGATAGTACTGGAGAGAGAGCTCTTTAACAAGGGGATATACCCGCCCATTGCGGGCCTGCCCTCGCTCTCGAGGCTGATGAAGGACGGCATTGGAGAAGGCCGGACACGCCACGACCATGCCCAGGTTGCGGCCCAGCTATTCGCCTCATATGCGAAGGTTAAACGCATGCGGGCGCTTGCAGCCATCGTGGGAGAGGAGGAGCTCTCAGAACTCGATAAGATCTATCTGAAGTTCGGGGCCGCGTTCGAGGAGCAGTTCCTGCGCCAGGGCGATGAGGAAAATAGGTCGATCGAGCAGACACTGGACATCGGCTGGCAGATGCTCTCCTTGCTTCCGAGTGATGAGCTGTACCGCATACGCAGGGAAGACATACAGAGGTACTACATATCAGAGGGTAAATGAGGGCGTAGAATGCCAAAAATAGAGCTTCCCCCCACAAAATCATCGCTTAGAAAGCTCAAGGAAGACCTTGCGTTCGCATACGAAGGCTACGACCTCCTAAACCAGAAGAGAGAGCTCCTGGCCATTGAGATCGTCAGGCGTATTGGCGAGATTAGGAGATTGGAATCCGAGTTTTCGGATGTTTTAGATGAGCTCTACGCGGCTTACCGGATAGCGGCCGTCGACATGGGATCCGAGGCCATAACCTTAAAAAGCAGCTCCGAGAGGAGGGGCTATTTCTTCCACATGGCATTTACTAAATTCATGGGGTTGAAGCTTCCGAAGATCAGACTTACATTCAAGAAATCCTTGCTCACTATCACTTTAACAGGAACGACAGCCACCTATGACACAGCGAAGGAGCGCTTGAGAAAGACGCTTCAAGTACTCGCCGAATATGCGGTTATCACCAAGGCGATCATCATGCTCTCAAGGGAGCTGAAAAAGGTACAGCGACGGGTGAACGCCCTTGAGAAGATATTCATCCCCCAGCATGAAGAGGCGAAGAAGTACATCTCAGATAGAATCGAGGAGATGGAGAGAGAAGAAATTTTTGTGAAGAAACTCATACGACAACGCGCATCAAAGGAAGAGTGACCCTCCCCGCCCACAGGGCGGGGCTTGCGGGTACGCTCCCGGTCAATCCTTATGAATGTCCTTCCTTTACAGAAGTAATTTACTCGATTTTCCAAGTGGTTGCAGTAGGGGTATCTTTAAGAATTACTCCCTTCTCAGCAAGAGTCTTCCTGATTTTATCCGAACTTTCCCAATCTTTTGCCGCCCTGGCTACCCTTCTTTCTTCAACCCAGCGTTCAATATCTTCCACATTCAACCCACGTTTTTCAGATTCTCTGTTTCTGTCCTTCTGGAAGTATTCGTCAGGATCTTCAAGAAACAATCCCAACACCCTGCCCACTTCTTTGATATACCATTGAGCGACATCCAGCACAAAGAGCTTCTCGACAGTCATGGTATTTTCTTTTTCAGCCAGATAACTGTTGATCACCCTAACCGTATCAAACATGTAGCCAATGGCCATAGCGGTATTAAAATCATCCTCCATCGCCTCGGTAAACCTGCCGGGAAGAGCTTCAATATATTCGAACACATCCTTGTCTTTTCCGGAAAGGTTTTTCCCTGAAACCTTCGAATAATCTACACCCCTCGCAAGGACATCTCCGATATTTTTCAGGGTTGTATAGAACCTCTCCATTCCCGTTTTCGCCTCAGCAAGTGAGTCACTGGAAAAGTCCACGGG
>JAUSPI010000248.1 GCA_030655775.1 Syntrophales bacterium | reverse complement strand
TATTAAGTCCATCTTATTAGGAAGCTTATTGCATGATATTGGACATTACCCGCTTGCCCATGATTTAAGTGAATTCGACCCTGATCTTGCCCATGAGAAGTTTAACTCAAAGTTTTTGGAAAGCCCTACAAGGGATAAATTAGGAAGAACTCTAAAGGAAACCATAGAGGATGAAAACTATGGGTGGGGTGTAAAGATTGAGAATATTATTAAACTTTTAAAAGTTGAAGTTGTTCAAAGTGATTTATTTCATAAGGAGGATTTAAAATATAAAATAATATCATCAATTATTGATGGCCCGATAGATGTAGATAAGCTCGATTATTTGTTGCGAGATAGTCAAAATTGTTATTTGAGATATGGAGAGTTTGTTGATTTTGATCGGCTGATAAGGAATTTAACCGTTATTATTTTTTCATCCAGCTACGACATGAGAAGCCTGTCATTGGGTATTTATGAAAAGGGTCAATCCGCAGCAGAATCGCTAACTTTTGCGAGATATTTATTATATCAATCCCTATATTGGCATCACACTTCAAGATCAATAAAGGTAATGTTAAGAGAGGTTATGAAAACAATAGATAAGAAAAAGTTTAAAAATAAAAATTTTAATACAGAATTCGATAAACTTATCGGAGCCAACGGTGAACTAAAGAATAAAATAAATGAATATAGTGTATTAGAATTCTTGAGTAAGTGGACGATGGAAGAGGGGAACAGATTAATATCTATGATTTTAAATAGAAACTATTACAAAAGGATACTTACAATTCATGCAGACTATAAAAAAGAAGAAGTGGGAAAGGAAACCGTTCTTGGAAAATTTAGAAGACATTATAATGATCATAATTTTCAGGGATCTTTACAAAAGCTAATACTCTTGCGATATAATAATTTTATAGTTTCTACTGGATATCCAAGAGAAACCTCTATTCTAAGTGAAGAGCATACAAATCGTGTTGCTCAACTGTTAAAGAACCCCAATATGATACTTTGTGATTGTCCTGACCCACGTTACGGAACGGAAAAAAAATTAAGAGTGATTGCTGAACCACAAAGATTGAGAAAAAACTATTCAGAAAGATTTAATAACGTCGAGAGAATATCAGAAGTGTGGAATGAAATACATTTCAATCTTATGAATATTGCAGCAAAAGGAAGGATATTTTGCCACCCAGAAATTAGGGAAGATATTATGATAGCACTTGGTCCAAATGGTATTCAGGAATGTGTGGAACAAGCAATGAACAGTTTTGAAGTTTCAGGAAGAAGTAGTTAATCAACTACACCTTTTCCTTAAAATCTTTTCAGGAGACAATCAATTATTACCGTTTGGAAGTATCACGGTAATATCTCTTGACAGGAGCAAGGAAGGGTCAGAGCAAGGAAGGGGTCAGGTCTCAACATTTGACAACCGGAATCAATATGCATGTTGATTGTTGAGACCTGACCCCATGGCTTTCATTACCAGCAGACAATACAAGGCAGGAGGAATCAACATGGCAGATCAACACGTGTACCTGAGCCAGTCATGGCGCGATGAGGCGCTCAAAAGGCTCCAGACCGAGCTCACACCGGAGAAGATGAATCATGTCACGACATCGATGTCCAACATCTATAAGAACTGTCCCGACGGGGAGGAACACTTTCTTTTTGTCGAATGCGAGGATGGAAAAGTAACCCGTGTGGAAACGGGGACCGGCGAGCCTCCCCAGGGGGTATTCAGGATCATCGGGAATTATGAAACCTTTGCCAGAATTTCCCGCGCGGAACTTGGCGCCCAGAAGGCCCTGATGACCGGAAAACTGAAACTCAAAGGCAATCTGGCCAAGGCGCTCAAACTCGCGGCCGTCTCCGACCGTCTGAATAAGGTCCTGGCCCAGATACCAACTCAGTATTGAAGGGAGATAGACAATGCCCAGGATAGCAGACCCCAATGACAAGTATTACATAGACAATCCGGGACGTGTTGCCGCGATACAGGCCGAAATGCACAAACAAGGCATTGACGTGTATCTCGGTTCGCGCATCCGGACCATGAGTTTCGTGATGGATACCTTCTGCCCGTGGCGAAGCTATCTGATCATTCCGCCGGAGGGACAGCCCGCCTATTTTACCTTTGTGGTTGACTCGATGCGTGTGGCCGATGAGACATGGCTCGACGAGGACAATGTCCGCGCCTACGGCCCGATGGGCGGCATGGATCAGACCTCCGCGATAACCGATTTTATCAAAGAAGAACTCGGGATCACAAAGGGACGCATCGGCTATGAGGATGGGGTTTCTACCTGGACGGCCGAAGGAAATCTTTCCCACTGGGAATACACCCATTTTAAAGACGCACTCCCCGGTTTTGAATGGATCAACGCGCACGACATTATCGATGCCCTTTCGATCATCAAAGACAGTGGGACCATTGAACGCTTCCGCACCGCATCGCTGATTGTCGACGAGGGGCACAAGGCGGCACGGGCCGCGCTCGAAAACGGCGGCTACAAGGGAATGACGGAAACCGTGATTGCCGGTATCGCCGCCCTGGCGATGCGCAAGGCGGGGAGCGTGTCGGAGTGGAATTTCGCGGGGCTCAATGAAATATCCAGCGGCTACCGCACGGGGCTGGGCGCCTGTACTCCTCCGACAACCAAAGAGATACAGGCAGGCGACCCGCTGATGCTCGATTTCCACGCGATGTTTAAACTGGCCCTGGGCGACCATTCGCATAATTATCTGATCGGGCCGGCAACAAAACGTCAGCGCTGGCACGCGGACAATTTTGTCGCGATTATTCAGACCGTGCTTGACAATTATCGTGCCGGCACAACGCCCGGAACGCTTGCCGCCATTATGATGGATTTCGCCGAATCACGCGGCTGCGGCGATTTTATCCAACCGGCCTGTGAACACGGGATCGGTCTTTTCGGTGACGAGTGGCGGATAGGGGCCGTCGTTAATCCCGACCTGCCGTACTGGACTGATCAGGATCACGTCTATGCGGAAAATGAAATGGTTGTCTGTGCCATGCAGTATGCCGCGCCGGAAGAGAATATCGGATTCCGCTATGAAAATGATATCGTGATCGTCAAAAGCGGCTGCGAGGTATTATCCAAATATCCGCTCGGGATTGAAGAGATTTCCTAGGGAAATAGGGGAGTGTCCCTAATTAACTTGACAAGATCTTATAATGGAGTTAGTAGGTTACCGTATTTTATTGATCTTGAACGTGTTATGAGTACTTTTGAACAGTGGTAACCAAGGAGGATTATGGTCTGATTATCTAACGCCCTGTTTTTCGATAAGAGAAGCAGGGCGTTTTTATTCTGTATTTGTTGAATTGAAACTACTAATGAAAAAAGCCATTATGTACCATGATAGATATACAGGTTGTATTACATGTATGGAGTGTAAACAGAGGTCAGCCGCAAGGATCTATACTTATTGGTTTTATTATTGTAGCGGCAAAAGATCGCATGCATCTTACATGGCTGCTAACAGCTATGTAATGGAGATACAAAGAACCATATAAGCGGTAATTGAACCCGAAAGAAACTGAAATATGTCCGTATCTTTTGACAGCGTGCGTATAGGCCAGAAATACACACGACCGGAGCTTGCCACTTTGTGGGGTTACGCAGGGTACGAGGCAATTTCACGAGGTGCTGTAACGCCGCGCAACACCCCATTTATCATTTTGTTCATTACGCGTGAAAAACAGAAATTTTTAACTCAGTACGAGGATCGCCTGGAGAACGGCATGCTGGACATTGAAGGCGAAACGAACCATGCCGCTGATAACCGCATGATAAACGCTGCTGTTGCGGGTGATGAAATCCACCTATTCTATCGAGATCGGCACCACATGCAGTTCACTTATTACGGCCAGATTGATCTCGTTCGTTACGAATGCCACACTGATTCTCCGAGTCGATTTACGTTTCGAGTCCCCGCAGTGCAGCTTGATGATACGCTTGAAACAGAGCTCGTTACCCATGGCCAACCAGTAATTTCCGGTTAGGTTTTTGCATGTGAATAAGTTACAAAATCAGTACATTAAGTCACTTTTTACTTGACATTTGGCTGATAGGATGGGCGCGTCCTGGTATTATACAGTAATATCAGGGGGTTATGAATATGCCACACAGTATCAGACCATTTGTAAAAAAACATGTGTTATCGTTCACCACACTATTTCAACCGGCTGTTGATACAATGGGGAAAATGCCACCACTTACATCACGAGGATACAAACCTTTGCAGATGGGTTTTGAAGATCATCTCAAGACGTTAGTCTTTTTTCATCTTGAGGAACACAAATCAACGCAACACCTTCTGCAGGTACTTGAAGAGGATGATTTCGCCCGCAGTCAGATAGCACCCAAAAACGGTATCAAAAAGAGCAGTTTCTCAGAGGCCACCAATTCAAGAGGCCTTGAGCAGTTTATGTATGTCTTTAAAGCTCTGCAGGAACAGGTTGTAGCGGTACTGCCGAATCGTCATCCCGAACTCGGAAACCTTGTTGCTATTGATGGATCTCTGATCGACGCAACTCTTTCCATGTATTGGGCCGACTATAGGAAGGGCTCCAAAAAAGCAAAGGTTCATGTCGGTTTCGATCTGAACCGTAGTATTCCGAGAAAGGTATTCTTCACTGAAGGTAAGGGCGCTGAAAGACCATTTGTAAGCCAGATACTCTCTCCCGGAGATACAAGTGTTACTGATCGTGGATATCAGTGCCATAAGAGCTTTGATCTGTGGCAGGAAGAGGATAAGCTCTTTATCTGCCGCATCAAGGCCAACACAAGAAAGACTGTAATAAGAACCAATCACGTGGATCCTGACAGCATTGTCTTTTATGATGCTGTTGTCAGGCTTGGCACTGCCGGAACAAATCAGACTGAAAAAGAACTTCGGCTTGTCGGCTATGAGATCGATAGTGTAAAATACTGGATTGCAACAAACCGTCATGACCTGTCGGCTGAGCAGATAGCGGAGGCATACAAGCTCCGGTGGGATATAGAGAACTTTTTTGCATGGTGGAAAAGGCATCTCAAGGTTTATCACTTGATTGCCAGGAGCAGACATGGTCTTATGGTTCAGATCCTTGCGGGTTTGATAACCTACCTGCTGCTTGCGATCTATTGTTCCGAACAGTATCAGGAAAAGGTTTCCATCAAGAGGGTGCGGCAACTGCGCATTCAGATTCAGAATGAGTTACGCGACTCAGCTTTCAGCACTGATTTCAATGCAGAGTGCTTACAAAATTTCAAAGAACAGAATGACTGGCGCTTATATGCAAAAACCTAACCGGAAATTACTGATGGCCAACCCAACAAAGAATTCATTCCAGACGAAGAAGGCAGGCGACTCATCCGCCAGCATGTTGCATATGAACGCAGTCCGCGAAATCGCCGAAAAGCGCTGGAAATTCAAGGAATTAGGTGCATGGCTTGCGGTTTCAGCTTTGATGACGTGTATGGATCAGAACATGCCAGGGGGTTCATTGAGGTTCACCACGTGCGATCAATTACAGAAATTGAGGGCTCCGTAAATCCCGAAACAGATCTTATTCCCCTGTGCTCGAACTGTCATAGCATGGCCCACCGAGAGAGAGGACGAATCCTAAGTGTCGAGGAAATTAAGGAATTGCTAACAATAACAGGAAAAAGTTGTCAGTTAGACCTTATATGATGAAGAAGGAAAAAGTTAAAAATAACTTGGAAAAGAAAACAGCCATAGATCTTTTTTCCGGCTGTGGTGGTATGTCGTATGGTCTAAGAAGGGCTTCTTTTAATGTTGTTGCCGCTCTGGAAATCAATACGGTTGCCACGGCTTCATATAAACTTAATCATCCAAAGACTAAACTCAAAGTAACCGATATTAGAAAAGTAGATGGAAGGGAGTGGATGGAAGAGTTGGATCTTAGTCCTGGCGAGTTGGATCTTTTGGCGGGCTGTCCTCCATGTCAGGGGTTTTCGACATTACGGACAAGAAATGGAGCATGTGTCAACAAAGATCGCCGGAATCGATTAGTCATCGAAATGGCTCGGTTTGTTAGAACATTTATGCCCAAGGCCATAATGATGGAAAATGTCCCCGGTTTGGCCGACAAATCTGTTTTTAAGGAATTTCTGCGCTCTATTCGTAAAGATGGTTATATCCCTACCTGGTCTGTTCTTAATGTAAGCCAATATGGTGTGCCACAGAGAAGGCGACGGCTGGTAATGCTTGCTGGCCATGGTTTTAAAATTCCTTTTGGTTCAAAGTCCAATAAAGAAAAAACCGTTCGGATGGCAATTGAAAAGCTTAAACCTGCTGGTTTAAGCGGTGACCCATTACATGATATGCCTGAAAAAAGAACTGCAAAAATGAAAGAGTGGATTTCGCGTGTACCTAAGGACGGTGGGAGTCGGGGTGATCTCCCGATAGAAATACAGCGACCTTGCCACCAACGATCCGATGGATTTAAGGATGTGTATGGGCGTATGGCCTGGGACAAGGTCGCGCCTACCATAACCGGGGGTTGCTGCAATCCTTCCAAGGGACGCTTTCTTCACCCTGAAGAAAATAGGAATATAACCATGAGAGAAGCAGCATTGCTTCAAACTTTCCCGAAAAACTTTCGACTTCCTTCTGGTACTACCAAAACCGATGCAGCGCTCATGATCGGGAA
>JAUSPI010000247.1 GCA_030655775.1 Syntrophales bacterium | reverse complement strand
GAGATATTGATGGCATAAATACGGCGCAACAGATTCGCGACCATTTCGATATACCTGTAATCTATCTGACCGGTTATGCAGATGAAGACAAACTGCAACGTGCAAAGGTAACAGGACCGTATGGATATATACTCAAACCGTTTAAAGCAGAAGAATTACAAGCCACTATTGAGATGGCTCTTTATAAACATGAGACAGAAAATAAGATAAAAAGAGAGGTTGCTACAACGCTCAGGTCAATCGGTGATGCACTAATAACTGTTAATAAAGAGGGAATAATAACGTTCATGAATCCTGTTGCAGAATTACTTACAGGGTGGAAACAGGAAGCCGCCCTGAATAGAGATTTGACAGATATATTCAATATTAAAGACAAAGAGGCACTTGGTTTTGAAGTCGGCGCTTCAGTGAAGTCTATTATAGATGGAGATATTGTCAGCCTGTCAAGTGATTCGACACTTATCCCAGGAGGGAATCTTCGATCAAGCAAAGAAAAAACGGAAATACATATTGAGTTCAAAGCAGCACCGATCAGAGATGATAAAGGAAGCGCTACGGGGTTTGTCCTGGTGTTTCGGGATATCACAGAGCGCAAGCAGGCCGAAGAGAACCTTCGTGAGAGTGAGGAGCGCTATCGCTCTTTGGTAGAATCGAGCGATGATCCGATCTACCTCGTAGATCGAAACGTCAAATATTTATTTGCGAATAAAGCATTTCTAAAGAGGCTTGGAAATTCACAGGATGAGGTCGTCGGTCAGGATTATTTCCAATTTCATTCTCCCGATGGAACAAAAGAATTTTCTGCAATGGTAGAAAAGGTCTTTAAATCCGGCAAGCCAGTCAATTATGAGCATAAAAGTCAGCGGGATGGCCGGGATTTCCTCCGAACATTAAACCCGGTTATGGACCCGGAAACAGGAAAAACAATTGCTATAACCGTAATTTCTAAGGATATCACTGACCGTAAACGGGCGGAAGAAGAACTTTTTAGAAAAGAAGAACATCACAAAGCCGTGATTGAAAATATTTTTAAGTTCGTTCCTGAAGGTGTTCTCGTACTAACAGAATCACTGAATCTCCTCAAGCAAAACAAGGCATTCGATGATATTGTGCAAAAGTATGCACCACTGCTTGGGTACACTGAAGAGGAACTTGCTCAAAAGATAATTGAGCAGTTGCGCCACAAAATTGAAAGCGAAGATTCAAAAGAGATTCATATTTGGAAAAAAGATCGATCGAGAACCGGTTTGCCAGAAGGGAATCAAAGCGATGAACTTCTTCTTCAGTTTAATACTGCAAGAATATTTCTTGCAGAAGAAGAAGAAGAAGAAGAAGAAGCCCGCATAGTTGTGTCGTTGTTGGATATCACTGACCGTAAACGGGCGGAAGAAGAAGTAACCAGGTTGGCAAAATTCACTTCTGAGGATCCGGCGCCGGTTATGCGTCTGAACTATGATGGCACGGTCCTTTATACTAACGAAGCATGTAACTCGTTGCTGGTTGATTGGGGCTGTGGCAGAGGTGAGAAGGCACCGAAATATTGGCGAGATATCCTCACCGAAACACTTGAAAAGCAGACGACCAGGATTGTCGAAACGCAGTCTGGGGGAAATATTTACTCGTTCTTCCTCGTACCAGTTGTAGAGGCGAAATATGTTAATCTCTATGGTCGGGACATCACCGAGAACAAGAAGAGAGGGGAGTTATTAAGGCAATTTGAGGCAACGATTCAGGGCCAAAAAATGCTTTTAGATCAGCAAAGTTCGTCCGTTGAAGAGTTGATTGATCGATTGTCTCGCTCCAGGGAGGAGCTCGGGGCCTCTTACGAGGCTTTGAAGGCGAATAAAGACGATTTGGTGTGTTCGGAGAGACTCGCTTTTACCGGTCGGATAGCCGCCAGCATCGCCCATGAGATAAGAAATCCCCTGACCAACATTATTTTGGCGATCCGACAACTCAAAAAAGAGGATAAGATAAAGCCAGAGGGTCATGACTATGCCGAGATCGTGGAGAGAAATACAAATAGGATTGAATATTTAATTACGGAACTCCTGAACTGCGCCCGCCCTATAAAACTTAATCTTCAGCCTTGTGATGTTCATCTGGTCATTAAGGATGTCTTAAATGTTCATAAAGTCAGGCTTAGAACGCAGAGAATAAAAGTTAGTAAGAACCTGACCTCTAATCACTCTATCTTACTCATTGATAAAGAACAGCTGGGGCGTGTCCTCCTGAACTTAATTGCCAACGCTATTGAGGCCATGCGGCCCGGTGGCAACTTGTCGATTACCACGAAAAAAGAAAAGGGCACTTTCGTAATAGAGGTTCAAGATAACGGAAGAGGCATCCCTGAAAAGAATCTAATAAAGATATTTGACCCCTTCTTCAGTACCAAAAAACGGGGTGCGGGTTTGGGATTGACCACATGTCAAAATATTATAACCAGCCATGGGGGCATTATTGAGGTTGAAAGCGCGTGGAGAAAGGGATCTACCTTTTCTGTTTCTTTGCCCCTTGGACCGAAGCCGTCAGGTAGCGAAGAAAATATTAAAGGAGAGTCCTAACGGAGGAAAAGAATTATGGTGGAAATGAAATGGGATATTAAAAGAGGCACAAATGTTTATCGCCAGGTGTCGGACGCCCGCATAAAGCTCTGGATCAAAACCGGCAAGATAAAAGCGGGCGAAGTGGTTGTCTGGCGCGATAATTTATCCGGTTGGCGAAGGCCTGAAGAACTTGAGGAACTGAGTTCCTTTTTTCAGGTCTATAAAAAAGCCCGATTCAGAAAGATAGAAAGACCCAAATCGGCAAGAAAGAACGGCCCCGAAAAAAAACAGATTAAAAGCATTTTGCTCATTGACGACGAGAAGGAATTGTGCTTTCTTCTGGGGAATTCCTTAAGATCTCACGGCTTTCAAATGGAGTTCGCCCATACGAAGAGAGAAGCGCTTAAGCACCTGCACAGGCGGCTGCCGGACCTCGTCTTATTGGATCTCAGGTTGCCTGATGGTGATGGAATGGTGTTATTATCCGTCATCAGGAAGATGACTCCCGCCCCCACAGTCGTTATAACGACCGCCTTTGGCAGCGAAGAAATCAGAAGCGAAGCAGAGAAAATGGGCGCTTATGGTTTTCTCGACAAGCCTTATAATGAAAAAGATGTCGTCCGAAAAATAAGGGAAATGCGTGTCAAGGAAGTCAACCCAGGCGAAAGCAAAGTCAAAACGATAGGATAAGTATGGAAACCATCTTAGTTGTCGACGATGATAGAGATTTCCGATTCAACCTGTCCACGATTTTAAGAGGCGCGGGATATGATGTGATGACCGCTTCCACTGGTCGTCAGGCCATAAAAGAGGTTGCAAGATGTGCCCCTAGTATTGCCTTGTTGGATATCCGGCTTCCTGACATGGACGGGATGAAGGTTTTAGAGGGGATACGAAAAATAGATCAAGACCTCCTCGCCATCATGGTTACCGCCTATAGCGATATCAAGAGTGCTGTCAGAGCCATGAAAATGGGAGCCTTTGACTATATTGCCAAGCCATTTGATGATGAAGAGCTGATATTGATCATCAGAAAGGCATTGGAAACCCGGAGTTTGAGCAAGGAGGTGGAAAGATTACGAAAAACACTGGGTGAAAAACAGGATGCTGAAGAGATCATGGGAAAAAGTCCCCGAATTCAGCAGATCCTCAAACAGGTTGAGATTATTGCTCCGACAAATATGACCGTAGTCATTCAGGGCGCAAGCGGAACAGGCAAGGAGTTGATCGCCCGGCGGATTCACCAAATGAGCCGACGTCATGATAAACCTTTTGTGGCCGTCGATTGCGGCGCTCTGCCTGAGACCTTGATTGAGAGTGAATTCTTCGGCTATGAAAAGGGCGCTTTCACGGGAGCTGATGGTCGAAAAGACGGCAAGTTTGAACAAGCCCATGGCGGGACTTTGTTTTTAGATGAAATCACGAATCTTTCCGAGGCCGTCCAGATGAAGCTCTTAAGGGTCCTTCAAGAAAGAAGACTCCAGCATTTGGGCGGTCAGAGAGAGATCAGCATAGATGTGCGTATCCTTGTGGCTTCTAATGTGCTTCTATCAGAACAGGTTCGCAAGGGAAGATTTAGAGACGACCTCTATCATCGGCTCAATGAGTTTCAAATCGAGTTGCCTCGATTAGCTGAAAGAAAGGAAGATATTCCCATCTTAGCGAAATATTTTTTAGAGGAGGCGAATCGCGAATTCCATAAGGAAGTCAAGAGATTTTCGCCGGAGGCCATGAAATGTATCCTGAATCATGCTTGGCCGGGCAATGTCAGGGAGTTTAATAATGTCACCAGAAGAGCGGTGTTGTTGGCGGAATCAGACACGATTGAACTCGTCCATTTATCCATAAATCCGCACCTCCCGACGAACGAGACGATTGAGTCCGCAAAACCCCCGGAAAAAGGGGCTTCTTTTGAGGAAATAACCCGGAAATTCCAGAAGGAGGTCATTAAGAAAGCCTTAGAGGAAGCGGGAGGCAAAAAAATGAAAGCGGCCGAACTCCTGAAGCTGAATAAAAAGACCCTGTATCGCAAGATAAAAAGTCTGAATATATAGACAAATCTGTCCCCTTTTCATCTCATTTCTGTCCCTTTTTGACTGTGCAAGTTAGAAATATCTCGAATTACGGGTAGGGCCGGGTGCTCTAATATTTTTATTATTAGCGTGTTACGAAGACGATGCATTGAGTTTATGGGGTGGCACGGTTACTGCTTACCACAGGGAGTTGGAATAATATTTATGTCGCTTCGCAAACAAGATCAATATCTCAGGTTATAAAGAGAGGCAAGCGTAGGGACAGAGGGGTAATAAGAAAGAGAGTAAGCCGGTTGGAAGGATTCTATTTGTATTGTGTGAGGAAGAGCCGTGGCGCTTCTTCTATTTTCTTAACAAAAGGCATCGATGAAAAGCGAGAGGCATTCACCCACACCCATCGGGAATTGGAGGCTGTTGTCAGCAAAGTGGCCCTGAGAGGAATATATACGGAAATTGCAAAGGGAGATAAAAAGAGCTGAAGAGAATATTCCCAGACTCATTGACTTGGGTGATCCTAAAAAAGCCGAGCAGGGTTTAGCCAAATTGGTTTTAACCCTGGTTGAACTGATAAGAAAACTCATGGAGAAGGAAGCTTTTCGGAGAGTCAAGAGGGGATCTCTTTCTCCTGTAGAAATTCAAAAATTAGGATTGAGTCTTAAAGCGGTCAAGACGAAGATCAAAGAGGTTCAGACGATCTTCGGTCTTGAGGATGAAGAGCTGGATTTGGATTTAGGGCCATTGGGAAATTTGATGTAATGAAAAAAAGCCAAGCAACGATGGGTTGTCCGACCTTTCAAAAACAAGAATCCATAATCAGAGATATGACGGATAGAATCAACCGGGCTGAAGGAATGTCGGAGAAAGCAGGAATTGCCGAGGAAATGCAAAAAGAAGTCGCGGTGCTTCTTTCCTGCCTCGAGTATGATGAAGAAAAGGTAGACTGCGGGAATTGCCGCTTCATCGCGAACCTGCGCGAGAAAACGGCGCGTCTGCTCATAAGGACCCGGAAACTCGGATAGACAAAGGAGCACAATCCCATGACCGAACGTAACAGTTCAGCCACGAAGACACCAAGACACGAAGGATTGATATGAGTTTTGAACCCTTGTCAGAAAGAGAAGAGGTCCCGATATTCATCGGGACTAAACAGATTGTGGATGCAGCTTATACTGTCCATAGGAAACTGGGACCGGGTTTGCTTGAAAAGGTGTACGAAATATGTTTCTGTCATGAGTTGGGTAAAAAGGGAATAAAATCTCGAAGGCAAGTGGATGTCCCGATTGTTTATGACGGAATGGTTTTAGAGGAGGGTTTGCGTCTGGACGTTCTTGTGGAAGAGCTTATCATTTGTGAAGTGAAAGCAGTAGAAGAGATGAATGCCGTATGGGAGGCACAAGTTTTGAGTTATCTAAAGTTGACGGGTAAGCGTCTCGGTTTTGTTATCAATTTTAACGTGCCACTTATTAGAGATGGCATTAAGAGAATAATTCTTTAACCTTGGTGTCTCGGTGTCTTAGTGGCTGAATAGTTATGGCCGAACAAAAAATGATGCATGCCATAAATGCCACGAATCTTGCGGATATATTAGAGAGGGTCTTAGATAAGGGCATCGTCATCGCCGGAGACATCAAAATTCAAATCGCTGATGCAGAAAATGGAACTTAAAGATATTGTGGAAATTGCCAAGGCGGGGTTGGTTCAACTTACCGGATTTAGTTCTCCCACTGCGATAGGAATAAACAAAGAAGCGGATATATGGCACAT
>JAUSPI010000246.1 GCA_030655775.1 Syntrophales bacterium | reverse complement strand
GAGGAGATGTTGTAGAAAAAAGGATAACGGTAGACTACCGTTGGGGAGATGAACTGATTGCTCTGATCAAGAATGTTCCAACCGGGGTCTGCCAGGTTTGTGGAGAACAATATCTTAAGGCTGAAATTGTAAAGGAGATGGAAAGACTGGCTCATTCGAGAGAAACTCCCAAGAAGCTAATTCAGGTCCCATTGAGAGAACTGGCGGTTGCATAAAACATAGCAAGATGAGCTGGCGCTTCATTTCCGCTTCTGCTTTTGCACAAGTATTAGACGAGATCGATAAATCTGATAGGGCAATTAACGTAAAGCAAGTCGTGCAAAAAAAGATCATGGCCCCAGGATGTTGATATTGGTTCAAAGCAGGACAGTAATGACAGTATGCTGCATAAGGGTTGAATCAAATCAATGAAAAATATCTTTATAACAGGCGCAAACGGCTTTATCGGCCAGGCTTTATGCAAGAGGCTGATGGCTGACGGGTACCAGGTGTGGGGAGCTGTCAGGAGGCAGGAAAAGACAGAAGTCGGATGTCTGAGGTCAGATGTCGGGAAAGGACAGAAGTCAGAGGAAAGATGTCGGAGGGAAAAGGGATAAACGTCCAACATCGAACATCGAACGTCCAACGTCGAATGAAAAACAAAAGAAACAGAAGGTAGAGGGCAGGAGGCAGGAAAAGACAGCAGTCGGATGTCTGAGGTCAGATGTCGGAGGACTAAGGGCGGAGGTCGGTGATATTGGCCCGGAAACAGGAGATTTGTTGACCTAAAGTTGAGAGTGTGATAGTTTAAAAAATATTAAGCAACCTGAAAATAGATAAGCCTCTTAAGAGGCTGGATGGCCTGGAAGAAAGACTCGATTTTTATCAGGATCAGGTTAAGGAAGATTCGCTATGGTATTCTATGGGGGGATTAAAGATGGCTGATCTCAGATTGGTATCTACACGCAAATGCGAGCTAAAACCACTAGTGGAAGGAGCTCTATTTAATGAATTACGTTTACTGGAAGCAGGCATTCGCCGAACGGAACAAAGACTCTTGGGGTTTGAGGAAAAATACCACCTTAGGACTCAAGAGTTTATCTCCCGTTACGAAAACGATAAAATGAAAGAGACCACAAATTTTGATGAATGGATTGGTGAGTTTAGGATGTTGACACGGCTACGGGAAAAGGCAGACACACTAAGAGGCATCCGGTTTGCGAATTGAAGCGATTTGGCCACTGTCCTTCAAGAAATAGAATCACTGGTACAATTACCCTAATCTCGAAGAAACCAGAGGGGTTGTCTGCGTAAAGGATTAATTTGGCTTTTTGGAGCTGCAATCTTTACCCATTTCCGCCCAAGGCTGATTTGGGTAAGATTAATTTGTAATGAATATTTTAATAACAGGTGCTAACGGATTTATCGGACAGGCCTTATGCAAAAGACTGATGGCGGCTGGATACCAGGTGCGGGGAGCTGTCAGGCGCGCGGATCAAATGACGGCTTTGCCTTCAGGTGTTGAAGGGGCGATGATCGGGGATATTGGCCCGGAGACTGATTGGTCTGAAGCGCTGGACGGTATTGAGGGCATTGTGCATCTTGCAGCCCGGGTGCATGTTATGTGCGAGAGCGCTGCTGATCCGCTTGCCGCGTTCAGGGAAGTTAATGTTGAGGGGACTAAATGCCTTGCGATTGCGGCTGCGAATGCCAGCGTTAAACGTTTTGTTTATATAAGCTCGGTGAAGGTTAATGGGGAAAGGACGAGGTACAGTGGTCAGTGGTCAGTGGTCAGTGGTCAGGAAAAGACAGAGATCGGAAGGAAAAGGGATGAACGTCCAACATCGAACATCGAACGCCCAACGTCGAATGAAAAAGATGAAGAATTAGCCACCCCGGTACCATCTGCCGGAGCTACAGGGCAGGCAGACCCACACAGACTGACACAGACATTTGTCCGAGCGACCTGCTCGGACAAAAATAGTCATCGCTTCGCGAAAGAAAAGGCTGAAGACAGCTCTGATCCTTACACCGAAATGGATGTTCCTGAGCCGCGGGATCCGTATGCTGTTTCCAAATGGGAAGCAGAGCAGATTTTACGTGATATTGCGGCTGATACTGGTTTGGAGGTGGTTGTTTTGAGACCGCCTTTGGTTTATGGGCCTGGAGTAAAAGCAAATTTTTTGCGTCTATTGAAACTGATCCACAAGGGCATTCCTTTGCCTTTGGGACTTGTGCGTAATCGTCGCAGTATGGTTTACCTTGGCAATCTCGTAAGCGCCATCATGACCTGTTTGGAGCACCGCAGAGCAGCAGGCGAAACGTTTCTAATCAGTGATGGAGAGGATGTCTCTACTGCTGAATTGGTACAAAAAATGGCCTCTGCCATGGGCCGCAAGGCAACCCTTTTGCCCGTTCCTTTGGTTATGCTCAAAGCATTGGGCTTGTTGACAGGGAAAAGGGCTGAAATTGATCGTTTGACAGGTTCTTTGTGTGTTGATTCCAGTAAAATACGTGAACTTTTAGATTGGCAGGCCCCATACACCTTTGAGCAGGGTATTCAGGAAACTGTTGATTGGTATCAGTCCGCAGATTACGCGGAAAAAGATGTCTCACGCAAAGGCGCAAAGGCGCAAAGATAATAAAATATAAAAGAAAATTATGACAACTAATTTGCCAACTAACTACCCAGCTTTGCTGGGTGAGATCAAACAGCGTATCCGCGCTGCACAGTATGAGGCGCTCAAGGCGGTCAACACATAATATCGGGGTCTGACCCCGATAAGTTTTTGTTTTTATATAAGATATTGCCTGAATCAGGGGCTAAAAGGGTCTTAGAGTGCACTTTTTGATGCCAATATTAACGGGGGTCAGGCTTCGCTTATTGTGGTTATTGGGGGTAAAGTATATATGATTAACAGGACAGTTTGCTATGTTTGCATCAACCGATAATATTAGTGAGCTGATTCGTATAGGCGAATCTCTGACACTTGAATATAAATCCTCATTCGACCGTAAATCGATTGAAACACTCGTGGCTTTTGCCAATGCAAACGGGGGAACTGTGCTGGTAGGAGTTGAGGATAACGGCACTGTCCTGGGGGTAAGTCTGGGTAAAGAGACGCTCAATAAATGGCTGGGACAAGTAAAATCTTCGACGAGTCCCTCTATTATTCCGGATATTGAAGCGTTTGATATTGATGGCCGAACTGTTGTCGCCATACGCATCAGTGAGTATCCGATTAAACCGATCAATACCAGGGGAAAATATTTTAAACGGATTGCCAGTTCCAATCATCAGCTCAGTTTGAATGAAATAACCGATCTATACATGCAGTCGTTACAACTCTCCTGGGATGCTTACGAAGCTCTCCAGGAAGATCTTAATTCCCTGTCTGTGAGCAAGATTGAACAATTTATCGGTCAGGTCAATCAGTGCGACCGTTTTACCTTGGACAAATCTCCGCTGCTGGCCCTTGAAAAGCTCAAGTATATTGTCAATAACCGTCCGACCTGGGCGGCCATGCTCCTGTTTGCCAATAACCCGCTGCGTCATCATATTCATATAGGTCGCTTTAAAACCCCAACCATAATTATAGATGATCGTCAGATTACAGATACCCTGTTTGATGCGGTTGAGCAGGCGATGAAATTTCTTATCTCACATATCAGCGTGGCGTTCGAGTTTGATGGCATATCCGTAACAAGTTAATCGCTGAAGCGTTTTATCTGACAAAAAATATTGAAAAATATGGCAGTGGATTTATTCGTATTCGTAAGGAGCTTGAAGCATATCCAGAGGTTATCTTCGATGTGGAGGAGACTGGCGGCGGTGTTTTGGTGACTTTCAGCACCCTTGTGTCGATCAGTGAGGGAGTAAGTGAGGGAGTAAGTGAGGGAGTAAGCAGCTTGATGGATTGCATCAAGAATAAACCCGGCTTGAGGATACCAGAGCTTTCCGAACAGCTTCATGTTCCGGCAAAGACCAACGAACGGTGGATTAAGAAACTACGGGACGAAAACAGGATTGTTTTTAAAGGAGCTCCTAAAACAGGTGGTTACTTTATGGCTGGTGAGGATTGATTCGCGGATTAACGCAGATTGTGAATGGCGGGAAAGAACATATATCAGCAGATTACCCCAGTACCATCTGCTGGAGCTACCCCGGTTAAATACGCTCCAGTACGATCTTCCGGACCTACTGGGTAAACTTCGCTGTCCTTCGGAATTTAACGGGGTAAACCCCAGAGGAATGGCCTTCGGATTCCACAGGGCACCGCACGGCGGCATCTTCGACAGGCGGGGCAGGCGCAGATTTTCGCAGATTAAATCTCACGCAAAGTCGCAAAGGCGCTAATAGGACGAACGGCAGGAATGCCAATTTGGTTTGCGATCCCATCTTTGAGGTGATAGTATTATTGCGGTCAGGAAGGAGGTACTCCAACGATAAGGTTAGACAATGTTTACCCTCAATATATAACGGATGAAAAGGGTAAGAAAAAATCAGTTATTTTGTCGATCTCTAAATTTCAAGAGTTGATCGAGGATATCGAAGATTTGGCTGCCGTAGCTGAGAAAAGAGATGAACCAACAATATCTCACAAAAAGTTTCTTGCTGAGTTAAAAACCGATGGCTTCATATAAGATCGAGTGGAAACAATCGGCTCGAAAAGAGCTCAAGAAACTTCAGAAGAAGACCATTTCAAGAATTCTTCAAACTATTGAAACACTACCTGACAATCCCCATCCCCCGGGAGTCGTAAACTGCATTTTAATAGGGACAGCGCCCATTTACCCGATCTCATGCGTTATAACCATCTGTATTTATTAGATTGCTTCGTCCCGCCACGCTCCGCTCGCGGCTAAAGGCTCACACGCTTCTCGCAATGACCCGGGTTGTGACTTTTTACGAATTCATCATAGTTGACTTTTAGATTATTGGTGTATATACTAAAAATATATACGATAAGGAGGGTAATAAAATGGAAACAGCAAAGTTATTTCAGAATGGGAGTTCTCAAGCAGTAAGACTGCCCAAGGCGTTTAGAATTCCCGGTAATGAGGTGAAAATATTCAAGGAAGGCAACCAGATTATATTGGAGCCCATAGTAACGACGTGGGACTCGTTGTTCGAGTCTCTTAGTGAATTCCCGGAAGACTTTATGAAAGACGGTCGTAATCAGCCTGCCATGCAGAAGAGGGGGTCTTTTTGATGCACTATCTGCTTGATACCAATATTTGCATATACCTCATTAAAAAACGCCCATCGGAGGTTCTTGCGAGATTCAAGCAGCATTCTCCACAGGATGTCGCGGTTTCCACTATTACCCTGTTTGAACTTCAATATGGGATTGAAAAAAGCCAATACCGGCAACGTTCCGAAGATGCTCTTACCAAGTTTTTCTTGCCGTTGAATCTTATTGACATGGATCGTTCCTCTGCTATGGAAGCCGCGACTATTCGCGCGCAACTTGAAAAGAAAGGAATGCCGATTGGTCCTTATGATCTACTCATAGCAGGCCTGGCCAGATCACGGGACATGATATTGGTGACCAACAATACCAAAGAATTTGAAAGAATTGCCGGCCTGCATCTGGAAAACTGGATTTTTTAATAGGGACAGCGCCCTTTTAAAAGCTGTGGGGCACAGAGATCCCACGCTACACTCTCGAATGGAATTAAATGGGCGCGGATGAACGCAGACATTTTATACACCAAAGAATTAGTCGCAGAAAATATAGACACTATCATAAGTTATTTGCTATTATGGACTAAGGTTAATCTAATAAGGGTTCGGAGGTGCGATATGCCCAATCAACTCAATATTGAATATCCACAAAATTTACCGGATATTCTTCAAACAACAAAGAAGGCATTTGAGGAAGAAGCCCGAATGGCGATGGCGGTAAAGTTGTTCGAGATGAAAAGGCTGTCATCCGGCATGGCGGCATCATTGGCCGGACTTGACAGGGTTAATTTTTTACTCAATCTTCATCGGTTCAATGTGCCAATGATTGATCTTGAAGAAGATGAGCTTTTATCGGATATGCAAAATGCCTGAAACAGAAAAACTTGTCATTAACACGGGGCCTTTACTTGCTCTCATAGCCGGTGTTGGCGACTTATCTTTGCTAAAGCTGCTTTACAAACGTGTTCTTGTTCCTTTTGAGGTTTGTAAGGAAATTGAAGCGGGTGGGACTTCGGGCTTTGGAGTGAGAATCTCAGGGTATTTATTTGAGTCAAAAGGTTGTTGATTTCGCACTTAAACAAGTCAATGAAACGTGAAAACTGAATTAGCCGCTGGAGTAAATGGGGTCAGACTCCATTTAAAAGCTGTGGGGCACAGCGAGCGACCCGCCCGCCTCGCCTGAGCGAGAGCGATGGCGGGTAGGCCTGCTCGGATAAAAATAGTCCTCGTTTCGCGAGAAAAACATTATGTCAAGATCTCGAAGAAAAACCCCCATGAGGGGCATCACTACAGCGGAGAGCGAGAAAAAAGATAAGCAACTCGCCAACCGAAAGGAACGGCACAGGAACTGCCGGCTCCTTGGCCATTTCCTTGATGAGACGCTGCTCATGCACCGCAGGCAGGCCGGGAACCCCTGGCTTATGGATAAGGATGGCAAGGCATTTTTTGATCCTGAGAAGTATCCGGAACTCATGAGAAAATGATTATAGGAAAACCAGGAAGCCATAAACGTGCGTTGCGTCGTCATCATGATAAACGCAAAAAGGCATGGGTTCGCAAAACGCTGGGCCACTATTTTATGTATGCGACAGATCTCCCTGCACGTCGGGTGGGGATGTATTCCCGTACACCGAAGGTTTGCTCCTGTTTTATGTGTGGCAATCCAAGACGCTTTCACCAAAAGCCAAACATTCAAGAACGCCGAGCAACGTTTAACCCAGAAAACCATATTAAAACGTCAAAAATAATTTTCTAATACCTTTACCCACTTCCGCCTAAGGCCCCAGTTAAGTATAAAAGCAGAATCATTTTAACCCCAGTACGATAGTGCCTACCTACGGGGCAGGCGCAGATTAGTAAAGGAAACGAAAAAATAACCGCTGAACGCGGCGGAAACCGGCAAAAAGGGCTGGGATCTAATACCGGTGCCTTAAAAGGGCATTGACATTGCTATATATATGACATTATAATGCAACATCAATGAAATATAATGGCGGTTAGAGGATGGAAAAAGAAAAATTAAAAGAACTTATCATCGGCCATAAGGAAAAATTTCTTTCCAGGGGCGGTGATTATCGATAGAGATCCTGGGTCCATTTTCCATCCCAGAGCAATTTGGTGAATTCTTGATAAGGCACGATATGAATACCCTCGTCGGTCTTCCTCATCCTTTTTTCAAGACAAACGATGATCAGCGACTTTACCTCAGGAAAATCTTTTTTGAAATTGACAAGTCCCCGGATATCCCCGGAGGTGATTTTTGACTTGCCTTTTGCTTCAATGGCGACAGTACCTGTTCCCAGGATAAAATCGACTTCAATACCGCTGGAAAGTCGCCAGTATGAAAGTTCATAGAACAATTCGCTGTATTTTGCGTGAACCGACAGTTCATGAAACAGCCAGTTTTCAAAAGCTTTGCCAAACAGTTCCGATCCGGGCTGGATGGCCCCACGCCTTGCCAGATGGTTGACCACACCCAGATCCCGAAAATAGAATTTCGGCGCCTGAATCGTGCGGCGCTTGGGCCGCAATGTGAAGGCCGGCAGGAAGGTGCCCATCAAGGTATCGACCAGGATGCCATAATGGTCCCGGACCGTGGTAACTGAGATCCCCGTTTCTCGTGCAATGTTGGACATGTTCAGCATTTCCGTGTCCCCGATGGCTGCCACCCTGAGAAAGTCGGAAAATATTGGCAGGCGACGCGTCATGCCCTCTTCCAGAATTTCTTCCCGCAAGTAGTCATCTACATAGGCACGAAGCGCCAGAGCAGGGTTTTCAGCCCCATAATGATCCGGAAGCGGGCCGGTGTTGACGAAATGTTCAATGGAAAAATCAGCGCCAAGTTCTTGTGCCACCAGGCCGAAGAGTTCATAGCGAATCGCACGGCCGCCCAATAAATTTGCATGCCCTCGTCTAACTTTTCTCGCACTGGAGCCGCACAATGCAAAAACACGTTGCCACTCCTGAATCATGTAATGGATTTCATCCAGAAGTACAGGGGCCTTCTGAATTTCGTCAATCACAATCAGTCGTTCATGTGAAAGCGCTGCCACCTCTTCCCGCAAGAGCGACGGCTCCTTTGCGTATCGCATGAGTTCATCGGTTTTGAGGAGATCAATTCGCAGCGCATCCGGGTAGCATGTCTTTAACAACGTTGTTTTACCGGTCTGGCGCGCCCCCCAGAGGAAAAAACTTTGCTTTGGTTTCTCAGGCAATCGAAGATTTCTTTTGTACATTTTTCGACCTTCCAATAAAAAACATGTATATTGATGGTTGACTTGCAAAATGACACGATTATTTAATGGTGTCAAGAAAAAAGGTAAGAATAGGAAAACGGAGGCAGGAGATAAGAAATGGGGGAACGGAGACCGAAGGCGGGAGAACGGAAACAGAAAAAACAGAAAACAGGAGACGGAAAAGCAAGAGGCAGGAGATAAGAAATGGAAGAAAAGGTTGGTAGGTTTGAAGACCTTGAGGCCCGCCCTATGGAATGGCGATTATGTCGCCCCTCCTTCGGAGGATTCCACAGGGTAAAGAAAGAGGGTATGCGACTGGCTGTTAAAATATATCGGACGTTGAATGCTTGCCGTGATTATGGGTTGCGTGACCAGATGCAGAGAGCTGCTGTTTCTGTTCCATCAAACACTTGCCCTGTTAAATAGCTTGAGGTTGAAGTGTATTACACATATGTATTGCAGAGTATAAAGGATATGAAGTTTTACACAGGGTTTACTAAAGACCTCAAGCTAAGATTTGAGCAACACAATAAGGGTTTGGTAGAATCAACGAAGGATAGACGTCCATTGAAGCTGATTTATTATGAAGCTTGCTTAAGTCAAGAAGATGCGACAAAACGAGAAAAATATTTAAAATCATATCACGGAAAAATGTTCATCCGAAAAAGGCTCAAATCTTATTTAACAGGGTAAAAAGGTTACGAAAGAAACACAAACAAGGATTTTGTCCATTTTCTATATATCGCAAAGGGTTCTTGTTCTGAATTAAGAACTCAGATTTATCTGGCTGTAGAGGTAGGTGTTTTTGACAAGACAACCGGCGACGAGTTGCTGGAATCGACAAGGAAGATTTCTGCAATGCTTCATAATTTCATAAAAGTCAGAAAGGAAAGATTTTAGCATGTCCTCCGTCCTCCTTCCTCCGTCCTCCGGTCTTTCTTTTGTTAAACGTATCTTTGACATAGCTTTGGCCGGTTTTTTATTATGTTTTTTGAGTATTCCGATTCTTTTTATTGGACTGATGGTAAAGCTGACTTCAAAAGGTCCGGTATTATACTGGTCGGACAGGGTGGGGATCAACAATACTATTTTCAGGATGCCCAAGTTTCGGACGATGATTATAGATACCCCTGCCGTTGCGACTCATCTCATGAAAAATCCTGATGTTTACCTTACGCCGGTCGGCTCTTTTTTGCGCAGGTTCAGTCTGGATGAATTGCCGCAGTTGTACAGTATTTTGAAAGGTGACATAAGTTTTGTGGGTCCCCGCCCGGCCTTATATAATCAGGATGATCTGGTCGAGCTTAGAACAGGAAAAGGGATACACAAACTCATCCCTGGAATTACAGGCTGGGCGCAGGTAAACGGAAGGGATGAATTGCCGATCCCGGTAAAGGTGGAGTTTGATGAGTATTATCTTAAAAACAGGTCTTTCGCCCTTGACTTTAAGATATTGTGGATGACATTAGCAAAGGTTTTAAGGAGAGAAGGGGTTACGCATTAGGGGCAGGAGGCAGGAGACGGGAGGCAGGAGACGGTCACGCAAAGGCGCATAGAAAAGTGGATATAAATTGTTTAAGTGGGGGAAAAGAGATTGAGAATTGTTTACACATTTATTATACTTCGGGAAATGAAGAAATGAGAAGAGCTGATGGAAAAATCTCATAATTTAAGAAGCACCCTTCTACCTTTGATTGATCGTAAAGATTTTCTGCTGGTTTTTTTGTTTGGCTCATTTGCAAAAGGTTTCGCCACAGACAAAAGCGATATTGACTTGGCTATTATGTTTGAATTTTTACCTGATTTTTATGAGGTCAGCAACCTCAAGGATCAGCTATCGAGTCATCTTGGAAGAGAAGTGGATATCCTTACATTGAATACAGCCTCCCCTATAATAAGGGTACAGGTACTGAAATACGGCCTGTTGATCAAAAAAGATGATAAAATATACAATGACTTTTTTGTTCGTACTTTAAATGAATACTGTGATTTAAAATACCTGAGAAGGGAAGCAGAAGACAGTGTTCTGAGGAGTAGAATATATGCCTGACAAAGACGTAATTATGGCCAAGATTGCCATTGTCCAGAGGTGCCTAAAACGTATAATAGAAACTACAGACAATAATCCCGACAGCTTAGATGATATTGACAAACAGGATATATTCGTATTGAACCTGCAAAGGTCGGTGCAGGCAGTAATAGATCTGGCAACTCATATTGTTGCGTCTGAGGGACTTGGCCTGCCCGACACGATCAAGGACAACTTTCGGCTGCTTCTGGAAAATAAGATAATAGATAAAGGACTGGCCATAAAAATGGAACGGATGGTAGGTTTCAGAAATATTGCCGTACATGACTATCAATCTATTAATGAAAAGATTTTAAAATCTATCCTGAGTAAGCATCTATCAGATCTGGAAGAATTCTATACAGCGGTCTTAGCATACTTCGGCTGGGCAAAGGGGTGGTGAAAAACAACAGGATTGCCACGTCGCTCTGCTCCTCGCAATGACCAGAATTGAGCAAAATGTGGGTTTTGCAAAGATCTCAAGATATTCATGTGCTATATGGAACGGCCTGTGATATACCACGGACATTCATAGACAGGCGGGACGCTTGTCCTACTGTACTGGAAGGGTCAATGTCTATTTTGGGGGTGGCCACTTTTTGCTGATAAAACATGAAAAACGTTATACGCAATAAAAACTTCTATGCAATGCTCCTTCTGGATGCGGTCCTCGTAACGATAGCCTATTTTTTTGCGTACCTGCTACGTTTTGAAGGCCAGCTCCCCGTAGCTCACTGGGCACAAATTAAAGGCACACTGCCGTTTATAATCCCCCTTAAGCTGATCTGCTTTTTTATATTCGGACTCTACAGAGGGATGTGGAGATATACAAGCCTGGTCGATCTGAGAAACGTTATCAATGCCTCCAGCCTTTCCTCAATAATTATTGTCTTGTCCATTCTTTTTCTATACCGCTTTCATGGGTATTCCCGCTCCGTATTTGTTATTGACTGGGTATTTACCCTGCTCTTTGTCGGGGGAATTCGGGTAGCTATTCGAATTTTCCTTGGCGATCATCCATCATTGTGGATATTCAAGCTCCGTAAGAGCCCATCAACCCCAAAAAAGAGATTGATGATTATCGGAGCCGGTAATTCAGGAGAGAAGATTCTGAGGGAAATCCGGGAAACGCCCTCAATCAAACTTGAGCCTGTGGGACTCCTCGACGATGACCTTAGCAAGCAAGGAATGACCATTCATGGAGTTCCGGTTCTTGGAACGGTGGACGATATTAACAAAATCCGGAAGGAATTTGATGAAATCCTGATTGCCACCCCTTCAGTAAGAGGTGAAAAGATGCGGAGGATTGTTTCATTGTGTGAAGAAACAGGCAAACAGTTTCGAACTTTGCCCGGAATGGCGGAACTTATCGAAGGAAAAATTTCAGTAAGGGCAATTCGCAAGGTACATATGGAGGACTTGCTGGATCGTGAAGAAATACATCTGGATGAAGAAGAGATTCGCCAGTATATTAAAGATAAGCGCATTATGATTACGGGGGCCGGGGGCTCCATAGGGGCTGAACTGGTGAGGCAGGTATGCCGTTTTCATCCCCAGGCGATAGCTTTTATGGAGTTTAGCGAGGAGAATCTTTTCAAGATAGAGATGGAGTGTAAACAGCGTTTTGAGTTTATCCCGACATCGGAATTCCTGCTCGACATAAAGAACCGTGCTTCCGTAGGCAGGGCATTTCGGGAATTTAAGCCGGATGTGGTTTTTCATGCGGCTGCCTATAAACACGTGCCCCTGCAGGAGATGAACCCGTGGGAGACAACATTCAACAATGTCTTAGGAACACGAAATCTGGTTCAGGCCGCTCTGGAAAATCAGGTGGAACGCTTTGTCCTTGTTTCATCCGACAAGGCGGTGCGTCCCAGCAGTGTAATGGGGGCTACAAAGCGAGTGGCAGAGATGTTAGTGGAATGTGTGAATGAGAATGCTGCAACCCGTTTTATGGCTGTACGTTTCGGAAATGTTCTCTGGAGCTCCGGATCGGTCATTCCCACCTTCCAGAAACAGATCTCCAGGGGTGTTCCTGTGACCGTTACCCACCCGGAAGTAACCCGCTACTTCATGAGCATTTCGGAAGCCGCGCAATTAATCCTTCAGGCCGGCGCTATGGGTGAGGGGAACGAGATATTCATCCTGGATATGGGAAAATCCATGCGCATAGTTGACCTGGCGCGGGATCTGATTCGTCTCAGCGGATTTGAACCGGATCGTGATATTCCTATTAAATTTACCGGGCTTCGCCCCGGGGAAAAGCTTTATGAAGAACTGATTACAGAAGGTGAAGGAATCGTGGCCACAAACCATGAGAAGGTTCTTGTCATTCGAGGAAACAGACACGACCGGGATGTTCTTAATACGAAAATTGATGAACTTTTAGCTGTTGCAGACACCTATGATGCGACAGCCATAAAGAAGAAACTCCAGGAAATCGTACCGGAGTACACACCGCAGTGGTAAAATAATTGTGACACGCACGGACAAACAATGCCGGATCAAAGTCCGGCACATGGTTTGTTCCTGCCACCCCTTTTTGTCGTTTGTCCCTGCCACCCCTTTTTGTCGAGACCTTTGAATTTTGCCATAAATAGTCTGAATGGTCATTCCCGTGCAAACGGGAATCCAGTCCCCGATCGGGTCGAGGACAAGCATTTTAAACTTGTTATGGATTCCCACTCCCCGATCGGAGTCGAAGACAGGTTTCGTGGGAATGACAAAAAGGGGGTGTTTTGCAAGGGTCTCTTGTCGTTTGTTCATGTTACCCCTTTTTGTCGTTTGTCCCTGCTACTCAGCTCAGTCTGGAAACATTGTTAGACTTTTGAAAAACTGAAAAAAATGGTTTTTCAATGCTTTCACAACACCGACCACAAAAATAAAAGAGGCGTACTCATCACATGAGTGCGCCTCTTTTAATATCTGTTTTTTAGACAACTATTTTTTCGTTTGTAGTACTACCCTGCCCTTCCCTTCCGGCACTCTGATCCACTCGCTGAGCACCTGTTGCACAACACTGTAAGGATCCTGCTCGTGCTTCATAATAGCATCTACCAATTGTTCCATTTTGCCACTTTCAGACAAGTACTTCCGGAGAAGGCTGAAAATTTCGTAGTGGATCATCTGAAGAGTCTGTTGCTGGGTCCGCTCGCGCCGCTTTTCCATAAAAGTGCCGCCCTGTTTCAGATGGTTCTGATGTGACAATACAGCATCCAGAACATCTGTAACCCCGACATCATCAACGGCCGTGGTCTGTACAATCCAAGGTGTCCACGATCGGTCCCGGCTCTTACCCTTGATCTGGTCGTCCTGATTCACTCGATGGGACACCTCTACAAAAAGCTGATCTGCCCCCTGGCGGTCGGATTTGTTGATGACATAAACGTCTGCAATCTCCATCAGCCCCGCCTTCATGCTCTGGATAGCGTCTCCCAGGCCGGGAGCCAAAACCAGACAGGTGGTATCAGCGATCCGCATGATTTCCACTTCATCCTGCCCCACTCCCACCGTTTCAATAATAATTACGTCCTTTCCCGCAGCATCCAGAACATTAACCACCTTACCCGTGGATTGAGTCAAACCTCCCAGAAAACCGCGAGTAGCCATACTCCGGATGAAGACTCCCGGATCCTGTGCAATTTCGCTCATTCGGATCCGATCTCCAAGTATGGCGCCGCCGGTAAAGGGGCTTGAGGGATCGACAGCTATGATCCCTACAGTAAGCCCCTTTTCACGTATATGCCGGGTGAGTTTATCCGTAAGTGTACTCTTGCCGGTACCAGGTGATCCTGTAATCCCTACGATGTAAGCCCTCCCGGTGTGTGGATAAAGACTCTCCATACAGGAACGGGCAAGCTCATTTTCATTTTCCAGCCAGCTGATCACTCGCGCGACAGCTTTCGAGGATCCCTGGAGTACTTCACCAGCATAATCAATGGTCATAGTTTATCTTTCCTGTTAATCTCAAGAACGGACATTGTTTGTGATGTAATCGACAATCGTGGGAGTAGGTGTCCCGGGTCCGAAAATCTCTGATATTCCTACCTCTTTCAGTCCTGGTATATCTTCCAGTGGAATGATCCCTCCTCCCACCACCAGGACATCGTCAAGTTTCTTTTCCTTGAGAAGTTCCATCACCTTCGGAAAGAAGTGATTGTGCACTCCTGAAAGGCTGCTGAGGCCTATAACGTCAGCATCTTCCTGAAGGGCCGCTTCCACTATCATCTCCGGTGTTTGCCTTAAACCAGTGTAAACCACTTCCATGCCGGCTTCTGCAAATATCCGGGAAAGCAGCTTAGCACCACGATCGTGTCCGTCCAGTCCTGGTTTCGCCACAATAATCTTTATCTTCTTATCTGCCATAATATATTACCTCCACAAATTAAACGAATTCCTTTGGTCGATACTCTCCAAAAAGTTCACGCCACACATCACATACTTCGCCGACTGTGGCCTTGGCCTTCACTGCTTCGATAACCGCTGGCATGACATTCTCGTCAGTCTTAGAGACTTCACGCAGATTGTCCAGAGCCTTCTGCCATGCAGCATTGTCACGCTCGGCTCGGAGTTTCTTCAGTTTTGCGGCCTCAATCTCTCCCAGCGCCATATCAACTTTGAGAAGACCGGTTGCAGGGGGTTCCTCCATGATATATTTGTTCACTCCCACGTAGGCCCTCTCTCCGGATTCGATCTCCTTCTGGAATATATAAGCGCTGTTCTGGATTTCTTTTTGAATGTATCCCTCATCTATGGCGACCAGGGTACCACCCATTTCATCAATCTTCTTGATGTACTGATCAATTTCAGCCTCGATCTGATCTGTCAGGGCTTCCACATAATATGATCCGGCAAATGGATCAATGGTATCGCAGGCGCCGCTTTCTTCGGCCACCATCTGCTGTGTCCTCAGGGCGACAAGCACAGCTCCTTGCGTCGGGAGACACAGGGCCTCGTCATAAGAATCAGTATGGAGAGACTGGCATCCTCCTACAACCGCGGCGTAAGTCTGAAGACCCACACGCACAATATTGTTCAACACCTGTTGATATGTAAGTGTAACACCACCGGTCTGAACATGGTAACGCATCATCTGGGAGGCGGGATTCTTGGCTCCAAAACGTTCCTTCATTACCTTGGCCCAGTAACGTCGACCTGCCCTGAACTTGGCCACCTCTTCACACACATTGGTGAAGACATTGAAGAAGAAGCTCAGCCGCGGGGCAAAGTCATCTACATCCATGCCCGCATCGATACATGCCTGTACGTAGGCAATCCCATCAGCAATGGTAAAGGCCATCTCCTGGGAAGCTGTGGATCCTGACTCACGAATGTGATACCCGCTGACACTGATGCTATTCCACCGGGGAACATTTTTCTGGCAGTACGTTATCAGATCGGTAGTAAGACGCATGGTCGGCTTGGGAGGAAAGATGTACTGTCCACGACAGATGATCTCCTTCAGGACGTCATTCTGAATCGTTCCGCCTATCTTGTCAAATGGGACACCCTGTTCTTCCGCAAGGCTCAGATACATAGCAAGGAGCACTGTGGCCGCGGCATTGATGGTCATGGAGGTGGTAACCTTGTCCAGGGGGATCTGATCAAAGAGAACACGCATATCATCGATTGAATCGATGGCCGCTCCGACTTTCCCAACTTCCCCCATTGAAAGAGGATGATCGCTGTCATAGCCTGCCTGGGTGGGAAGATGAAATGCTACGCTCAAACCCGTCTGGCCTTGTTCCAAAAGGTAACGGTAACGGGCATTGGTATCTTTGGCACTACCGAAACCGGCATACTGTCGCATGGTCCAGAATCTGCCCCGGTACATGGTTGGCTGGACTCCACGTGTGTAAGGATACTCTCCGGGAAAGGAAATTTCTTTTCCGTAGTCCAGATCTTTTACGTCTTCAGGGGTATAAAGACGTTCGATGGGGATTCCAGAGATACTGGTGAAGACCTCTCTTCGTTCACCCTGTTTGCTCAAAGTCTTCCCCAGCGTTCCCGCTTCCCAGTTCGCTTTTCCTTTTTTAACCTGCTCTAATTCCTTCTTATCAATCATTGTCTACCTCCTTTTAAAAAGTTGTTTCCTTGTGACAATCCCCTGTTCCATTGATTATTGAAAATCTTCCGTCCCTATAGCAAAGAGTTGATAACGTGTCAAGCATTTAGTGTCCCAAACTGTCTGAGCACATAGAAATTAGGAGCACGCCACCATTTAACAAGGCCACATATCCTATGTTCTCAAAATATCATTTTTTTTCTAAAACTTCCCCTTATGTAGAGAGTCAAAATTTAAAAAAAATATTGACACAACTATGTTGTTATGTTAGGCGACGGTGAGCAGTAATAGTTCATCCTACAAAAAGTTTTAAGGAAGGAAACAGAATATGAATATTCATGAGTATCAAGCGAAGGAGATCTTGAGGGAGTATGGAATCCCGGTTCCTGAAGGAAGGGTAGCAAGTACCCCTGAAGAGGCCAGAAAAATTGCTTCCGAAATTGGCGGGAAGGTGGTTGTCAAAGCCCAGATCCATGCCGGTGGAAGAGGAAAAGGAGGAGGAATAAAGCTGGTTTCCTCTCCCGATGAAGCAGAAGCGGCAGCAAGAGAAATTATCGGCATGCAACTGGTAACCCCACAGACTGGTCCGGAGGGCAAAAAAGTAAAAAATGTCCTGGTAGAAAAGGCCGGAAAGATTAAAAAGGAGCTCTACCTGGGAATAGTAGTCGATCGGTCTCGAGATACGGAAGCGCCTGTAGTTATGGCTTCTCAGGAAGGTGGAATGTCTATTGAGGAAGTAGCGGCAGCGACCCCCGAAAAGATCATAAAAGTGGTTGCCCATCCCGCCGGAAGTTTCAGTGGATACCAGGGAAGGAAAATCGCCTACGGTCTTGGCCTGGATAAACCCCTTATTGGCCAGTGCTCCAAAATCGTAGCAAGCCTGTACCGCCTGATGATTGAAAAGGATGCTTCGTTAGTGGAGATCAACCCTCTTGTCATTACCGAGGATGATCAACTTGTAGCTTTGGACGCCAAGATAAATTTTGATGATGATGGTCTGTTTCGTCATCCGGAAATCAAGGAACTGTATGACGTTGACGAAGAAGATCCCCTTGAAGTAGAGGCAAAAAAGTTGGGAGTAAACTATATAAAACTTGATGGAAACGTAGGCTGCATGGTCAATGGCGCAGGACTTGCCATGACCACCATGGATCTCATAAAACTGGCGGGTGGTGAGCCGGCCAACTTCCTCGACGTAGGAGGTGGAGCCACGCCTGAACAGGTAGAAAACGCATTCAAGATCCTCACTTCAGACAAAAATGTTAAAGTCATACTCGTTAACATCTTCGGGGGAATCCTCAGGTGTGATCGCCTGGCAAATGGAATCGTTCAAGCAGTAAGTAATTTGGACTTAACAATTCCTATGGTGATAAGACTTCATGGTACCAATGAAGAAGAAGGCAAGAAAATTCTCAACGAATCATCTGTAAAATTTGAAGTAGCTGATGGTCTCTATGAAGCAGCCGAAAAAGCGGTAAATATAGCAAAGCAACAATCTTAGAGAGAGAGGTAAAACAGTGAGCATTCTATTAGATGAAAATAGTCGGGTAGTAATTCAGGGTATCACGGGAGGCGAAGGAACCTTCCATACCCGTGTAGCAGTAGAGTTTGGAACCAACGTAGTGGCCGGTGTAACTCCCGGTAAAGGAGGGATGGATGTTGATGGAATCCCTGTCTATAATAGTGTAAGTGAAGCTGTATCAGAACAAGGGGCTAACGTCGCAGGAATATATGTTCCTGCTGCCTTTACTCCCGATGCCATCCTGGAGGCCATCGAAGCAGGAATTAAATTTGTTGTAGCCGTAACGGAGGGCGTTCCCGTCCTGGAAATGGTCAAGGTAAAAAAGGTGATGAAGGGTTCCGGAGCTTATCTTATTGGACCTAATTGCCCCGGTATTACAACACCCGGTGTGGGGAAAATCGGTTTCATGCCTAATTTTATCCACAAAAAAGGTAATGTGGGGGTTATATCTCGAAGCGGAACACTGACCTATGAGGCAATTGATCAGCTAACCGCTCTGGGAATCGGGCAATCAACCTCCATCGGCATTGGTGGTGATCCTATCGTAGGTTCCGGTTTTATAGATCTTCTGGAGTTGTACGAAAAAGATCCCCAGACGGATCTTGTCGTTCTTATCGGTGAGATCGGTGGAACCGCGGAGGAAGAAGCCGCTCAGTACGTCAAAGACTACATGACAAAGCCGGTTGTTGCCTTCATCGCCGGTCAGACTGCCCCCCCAGGCAGAAGAATGGGGCATGCCGGTGCGATCATCGCCGGAGGGAAAGGAACCGCCGCAGAAAAGATGAAGGCGCTGACGGAAGCAGGTATAGCGGTAGTAACGAACCCCGCCGAAATCGGGATAACCGTAAAAAAGATACTCGAAGAACGGGGGCTGCTCAAATAGACACGTGCAACTCCTCATTCAATTGAAAAGACAGGGAATATCAGAAATATTCCGGCCCGAACAACCACTGTGAATGTTAGTGAATTGGCAAGGTAGGCAAACAGAAAAAAGCTCAAATAAGCCCTGTTTTTAAATAGAACAGAGGCAGAAAGAAAAGGAGGATTTGTATGAAAATATTGAAATTAGATCATATCGGAGTGGCGGTGAACAGTATCGAAGAAGCCCTTAAATTGTATGAGGGTGTCTTGGGACTAAAATTGGAAGAAGTTGAAACAGTTGAAGAGCAGAACGTTAAGGTGGCTTTTCTTCCTGTTGGGGATACTGAAGTAGAGCTTCTCGAATCTACCTCACCCGACGGACCAATAGCCAAGTATATTGAGAAAAAGGGTGAAGGGATGCAACATCTCGCCTTTCGGGTTGAAAATATCGAAGAGGCGCTGAAAGAATTGAAAGAAAAAGGTGTTCGTCTCATTGATGAAACTCCAAGGAAAGGGGCCGGAGGCGCAAAAATTGCCTTTGTTCACCCGAAAGAGACTTTCGGAGTTATGATTGAGCTGACCGAAAGGTAAGATGCTTTTAATCAGTAAATTAACGTTTTTCATTTAAGAAAGGAGTAAATTATGAGTAAAATAGATTTAGGACTTACCGATATCAGAGGTGCATTTCCCAAGGATTTCACGGAAGCACAGCTTGCTAAAGGACAGACCCTGTTCCTCAAAGAGCTGGCCGGCGATGTACACAAATACTACGGCGGTAAAATGGTAACCGTCCCCAAGTGTGGATTTTACGGCTGGAACTGGTACAACGTCTACTATACGCCCGGAGTATCCAAGATTTCGACCTCCATCAGAGATGACAATCGTACCTCCTTTGATATCACAAACAGGGGGAATTTTGTTGCAGTTGTTAGTGATTCTACCAGAGTCCTGGGTGATGGAGACTGTACACCTTCCGGTGGTCTCGGTGTCATGGAAGGAAAGGCATACCTGATGAAGACTCTGGCCGGTATTGATGCGGTCGCCCTCTGTGTCAATAGTTATAACGAAAAAGGAGAACACGATGCAGATAAGATCATCGATTTTGTGAGGATGCTTACACCCAGTTTCGGCGCTGTCAACCTTGAAGATATTTCTCAGCCGAACTGCTTTAAAGTGCTGGATGACCTGCAGGATTGTGATATTCCCGTGTGGCATGATGACGCGCAGGGAACAGCCTGCGTAACCCTGGCCGGTCTCATCAATGCCCTGAAACTTGTTGATAAACCTATCGGTGATATCAGTATGGCTTTTCTGGGCGCCGGCGCCTCCAATACTACATGTTGTCGTTTAATTGTCGCAGCGGGTGGAGATCCGGAAAGGATAGTTATGTGCGACTCCAAGGGTGGTCTCCATACTGGCCGCGAAGATATCAAGGCCGATACAAGATTCTATCGTAAATGGGAAATCTGTGAATCCACCAACAAAAAGAAGGTTGACAACATAGTAGACGCAATGAAAGGTGCGGACTTGCTTGTTGCTCTCTCAACACCGGGACCCGGTGTGGTTAAAGGCGAGTGGGTAAAAGGCATGGCTGATAAATCGATAGTCTTCGCCTGTTCCAACCCGGTACCGGAAATTTATCCCTATGAAGCGAAGGAAGCAGGTGCCTATATCGTTGCTACGGGAAGAGGAGATTTCCCCAACCAGGTGAATAACTCCCTCGGATTCCCGGGAATTTTAAAAGGCGCTCTCACTGTCAGGGCATCCAAAGTTACGGACAATATGGCCATTACTGCCGCCAGGTCCATAGCTAAAACCGGCGAAAGGTTAGGCATCCATCCGGAGAAAATCTCTCCTCTGATGAGCGAACTGGAAGTCTTTCCACAGGAAGCAGCCGATGTAGCCATGCAGGCAATAGAAGACGGCGTCGCCAGAGTACAAATGACTGCGGAAGAAGTATTCAAGAAAACAGAAGATGACATCAAAGAATCAACTGCCCTCTATAGTAGCTTGATGGAGGCAGGGTTTATTAAACAGCCTCCTATCGAAATGCTGGAAGGTGCACTTAAGAGAGCTGTTGACGCGGTACTGAGCAGTTAATAGTTGGTCCAAGCTTTCAGGGGATGGACTCATGTCCATCCCCCCTGAAGGTAATGTTGTAAAATTAAAAGGAGCAAGGTGATGAGAGAGATTTCTTGCGATGAGATTATTAAGGTCATACGAGACCTCTGTATTGACGCCGGCTGTAATCTGGGAGATGATGTCGAGGCCGCGTTTGATAAGGCAATCGAAACGGATGAATCCCCTGTAGCCGTGGAGGTCATAAAAGAGCTGAAGGAGAATTCACAGATTGCCCGGGAAGAACTGGTCCCCATCTGTCAGGACTGCGGTCTTGCCGTCCTTTTTATTGAACTGGGACAGGAAGTCCACATCGTGGGCGGTGATTTCAAAGAGGCCGTTAACGAAGGGGTCAGACAGGGATACGCCGATGGTTTCCTGAGAAAATCGGCCTGTCATCCATTTACACGAAAGAATACCGGAGACAATACCCCTGCCATTATTCATACCGAGATCGTCCCGGGAGACAAGATGAAAATTACCATCGCCCCTAAAGGTGGAGGCAGTGAAAACATGAGCAGGGTAACCATGCTCACTCCCGCTGTTGGTATCGAAGGTGTGAAGGATTTTGTAGTGCAAAGATTGTCAGAAGCCGGTTCCAATCCCTGTCCTCCCACGGTGATCGGTATAGGTGTGGGTGGAACATTTGAACGCTCGGCATTTTTAGCCAAAAAGGCATTGCTCAGAAAGATAGGAGAGCGGAATCCCGATCCAGAGCTGGCAGCGGCAGAAAAGGAAGTTTTGGAAAGAATTAACAAGCTGGGAATTGGTCCGATGGGATACGGAGGAAATACAACCTCCCTCGATGTACTATTCGAAATGGAACCATGCCACATTGCCAGCTTACCGTGTGCGGTCAATGTCCAGTGCCATGCGGCAAGACATAAAGAGGCAGTTATTTAACGATTACTCACACAAGCCCTATATTACATAGGACAGTGTTCTTTAGCATGACATTTGGTTACATCATGGGTGTGAATACTTGAGCGATGGTGCGCTAAAAACACTTCCTATTTGTAGCTCAGGGAAGTACTAACGCTGGAGGGAAAAATGTCAGAACAGATAAAATTGACTACCCCACTTTCTGATGAAGATGTGGAAAAGTTAAACATTGGGGATAAGGTATTCTTGAGTGGTACCATCTACACCGGAAGGGATGCCGCCCATAAGAGGTTAGTAGATTTGCTCGATGAGGGTAAGGAACTGCCTATAGATATCAAAGGTCAGATAATCTACTATGTTGGGCCAGCGCCCGCCAAACCCGGACAGGCAATCGGTTCCGCCGGTCCCACAACCAGTTACCGCATGGATGCCTATGCCTACAGGCTTATGGAGTTGGGGCTGAAAGGAATGATTGGAAAGGGAAACCGTGCCCCGGAAGTTATCGAAGCTATGAAAAAACATAAGACAGTATACTTCGGCGCTACCGGAGGAGCAGGGGCTCTCATTGCCAAAAGCATAAAGAAGGCAGAGATTGTTGCCTATGAAGAACTCGGACCCGAAGCCATCCGGAAATTGGAGGTAGAAGATTTTCCGGTAGTGGTGGTTAATGATGTCAGGGGAGGAGATCTTTACGTTGAAGGAGCTAAAAAATACAGGAAAGAGTAAATCAACTAACTAATAGAACGTTTCAGTCAAGGCTTCACAACGGCATTTGCAATTACGGAGGGTAATGAAGCAATCTACACTGCTCTATTTGTATTGTGTGGTTTTAAGTCATCTCATTGTCCATACAGTAAATTTATCCATTGCAAGCTCATAAAAGTTTACCTGTGGAACGTTCCATTAGATAGATTGTTTTTCCATTTTTTGCTCAGTGCTTAACGAATAAAGAAAGATTTATTAAAACTTCTTTATAATCTTAATGAGGGGATGGAAGATATGGTAAATTTGGGATACACTAATAAGACAGAAGTGGTTACGCATGACGTCTTGATCTTTGGTACAGGGCTGGCCGGGTTTCGGGCAGCGCTGGAGATTGCCCGGAAAACTAAGGACTCGGTAAATATGGGCCTTCTCTCCAAGGTTCAGCTCCAGCGTCCCCACTCGGTATGTGCCGAAGGTGGTTCGGCAGCAGTTATGCGAGAGGATCAGGGTGACAACTTTGATGTTCATGCATGGGACACCGTCAAGGGCTCAGACTTCCTGGCAGACCAGGATGTGGTATACCACTTTGTGGAAAACGCCCCCAAAGAGATCTTGCAGATGGACCACTGGGGAATGCCCTGGTCACGAACCGAGGATGGCAGGGTCAAACAGCGTCCCTTCGGAGGACACAGCTATCCTCGAGCCGTGATGGCCGCAGACAAGACCGGTTACTTTGAGATATCGACCCTTTATGACACCCTGATGAAGTATAAAAACTTCTGCCGGTACGATGAATACTTTGTCACCTCTATCTTGACAGGTAAGAATGGCGAATTTTGCGGCGTTACGGCCATAGACATGTGTACCGGAACATTCTATGTCATGCGTGCCAAGGCGATGCTCATTGCTACCGGTGGTATTGGAAACCTTTACGGTTTCACCACCTATTCCCAGACCGTCACCGGGGATGGACATGTGGCAGCATATCGGGCCGGGTTGCACCTTGAAGATTCGGAATTTCTCCAGTTTCACCCCACCGGCCTCGTCCCTAACGGTATCCTTATGACCGAAGCGTGTCGTGGTGAAGGAGGGTATCTGAGAAACTCAAATGGTGACAGGTTTATGGATAAATATGCCCCGGAAAAGATGGAGCTGGCACCCCGCGATCTCGTCTCCCGATCTATGATAACCGAGATTTTAGAAGGTCGAGGCTTTAAGGGGCCCGGAGGGTTGGATTATCTCCATTTGGATCTTACCCACTTGGGAGCAGACAAGATCAATAATGTCCTGCCGTTAATCAGGGAGGTCTGTATTGATTATATCGGACTCGATCCTATCGAAAAACCGATTCCGGTCCGTCCCGTTGCCCATTACTCCATGGGAGGAATCGAGGCAGACATTAACGGTGCAACCGCTATGAAGGGTGTCTGGGCAGCAGGAGAATGCGCCTGCTATTCTCTCCACGGCGCTAACCGCCTCGGTTGTAACTCCACGATCGAGTGCATTCTCTGGGGAAAGTTTACCGGCCAGGAGATAATAAAATATCTCGACACAAACCCGCCACTGGCAGATATGCCGTCGGATAAAGTTGATGCGGAATACAAACGCCTCTTTGTTGATCTCCTGCAGAAGAAAGGTAAAGAAAATCTT
Organism: Syntrophales bacterium; assembly: GCA_030655775.1. Taxonomy (NCBI): domain Bacteria; kingdom Pseudomonadati; phylum Thermodesulfobacteriota; class Syntrophia; order Syntrophales; species Syntrophales bacterium. Next base: position 9,869 of record JAUSPI010000246.1, on the reverse strand, counting down.
TACGATATCAAGATGGAACTCAGGAGAGCAATGGACAAATATGTAGGGGTCTACCGTACCGGAGAAGGCCTAAGTGAAGGGCTGGAAAAAATCAGAGAACTAAAGAAACGATTTGCTGACATCTATATTCAGGACAGTGGTCATGTGTACAATAACAATATGATCAATGCCCTTGAGACAGAAAACCTCCTCGATCTGGCTGAAGGATTGGTTTCGGCGGCGCTGGCCCGTAAGGAATCCCGTGGGGGACATGCCCGGACTGATTTTCCGGTGCGTGACGATGAAAACTGGCTCCAACATACACTGATAACCTATACGAAAGGTGGGCCAAAACTTAGTTACAAACCGGTAACGATCACCAAATGGAAACCGGTAGAACGTACATACTGAGGAGAAGAAAATGGAAAAAAAGAGATACGATAATCACCTGGAACTTTTGGGATGGGTAGCAGGTGGCAAGTGGGGAATAGAGCGCTATCTATATACCCTTCACCGGATCACGGGAGTAGGTATCCTGCTCTTTTTCATGATCCATATATTTGAAAGCTCTACCAGAATCTTTGGCATGAAAGTTTGGGATCCAATTATGGCAGCGATGCACCATCCCATTTTTAAGATGGGTGAGGCCCTTGTCTTTATAGCATTCGCCTTTCATGCTTTGAACGGCATCCGGCTCATTCTGATCGAGCTGGGATTTATGGTAGGAAAACCAGAACAGCCGGTCTATCCGTACCAATCATCACTGAATGTGCAACGACCTCTAATGATAACAGTAATGATAATCGCTGGGCTACTTATATTGCTCGGGATGGTAGATCTCATCTTTTTGGCATAAATAAGGGAGGATTTTTTCATGAATAAAAGTGGAAATTGGATATTATTTATCCTTGCGGCAGTTGTAGTTTTTGTCCTTCTCGGTTTACACATGGTTGTTGTTCACCTGGATGGAATCTTTGGGATCCTCAGTCCCGCGGGAGGTTCGGCCCTTGCCTGGGAAAATGTTATTCAGAGAAGTAAGTCTAACTTTTTTACTGTCACTTACATTATTTTGCTGGGAGCAGCGCTCTACCATGGATTTTACGGGCTACGAACCATTATATTTGAGCTTGGACCCAGAAAAGCGGTAGAACGTGGTTGGACCATCTTTTTGTTGGCAGTGGGCACCGTTCTTTTCATCGTTGGAACTTATGCCGCTATCGCAGTACGAACAGTAGAAACAGCACTTTAGAAAGGACAATAAAATGGCAACCAACATTACCTATAATATTAGACGTTTTGATCCTGAGAAGGATGAGGCTCCACGGTGGCAGCAGTTTACCCTACCGGTGGAACCCGGAATGACTGTGCTGGACGGCTTACACTGGATCAGAGAGAACCAGGATGCGACCCTCGCCTGGCGCTATTCCTGCCGGATGGGAGTATGTGGTTCCTGCGCCATGTTGATAAATGGAACACCATGTATGGCCTGTAACACCCAGATCCTGCACGTAACTGATCGTTTGTTAACGGTGGCACCTCTTCCAAACTTCAATGTAATCAAAGACCTGGTACCGGATTTAACGCCGATGTTCGAGACACACGCCTCCATCTTCCCTCAAATCGAGCGGACGGACGTCCAGGAGATGGAAAATCCTACAGCAGAATACATACAATCTACCGAGGAGCTTGAAAGGTACCTTCAGTTCACCTATTGCATGAAGTGCGGCTGTTGTATCGCTGCCTGCCCCGGGTCGGCTACTGACCGGGAATATCTTGGACCGATGCCCCTTACACAGGCATACCGCTATAATGTAGATACCCGTGATGACGGTGAAAAGAAGAGAAACGGTGTGGTGAGTAGGGCCCACGGTGTTTTTAGCTGTCATTATGCCGGAGAGTGTTCCAAAGTATGCCCTAAGGGGGTAGACCCGGCAAGGGCTATCCAGCTGATGAAAAAGGAGCTGGTCTTAGGTTATCTGAGACTTAAGGGCGCTAAAAAACCGGCCAAATTGGTGGGTCCTCCGACTGGTGAGGCCAAACCGAAGATTGAGGCCCCCGCATTTACGGTAGAACAGTAAAAGTAAAAACGGATGGACAATCCGGGTAGTTTTATTGCCCGGTTTTTGGAAGATAACCAAAATATTTACTAAAGCGTAGAAATAGGACTCTGAGAGTAAAAAAATATTTTGAGCATCGAAGAGTCCTTTTTCAAATTATTATCGAGTGAAACTCTACTCCGCTCGGTTTGTTCTGATCAGGCACATTTTCTCGAATTTACAAAAGCTGAACCAAATATAAAAAAGGAGGTGTCTTATGGCTGAGGAGAAGGGAGCGAAATGGACCACTACTGAAGAGTGGGCTCTTGAAAGAGAAAAGAAGTATGACGAAGTTAAGGAAAAGTATAAAGATAAAAAATGGCCCGAGTTGACCACAGAGGAGAAATACGAAGTTTTTGAAGCACGCAAGGCCGTTCTGGAACGGATGGGTGGTGTAAGGGGAATAAAACGGCAACATGACAGGGGTAAGTATACGGTAAGGGAGAGAGCAGATAAATTGTTTGACCCGGGATCATTTGTCGAAATTGGATTGCATTGCAAATCCTCATGCCTCTCGTACGATCTGTATAAGGTTGCCCCCGAGGATATGCCTGCGGACGGTATACTTGCAGGCTACGGACTCGTCGACGGAAGGCCGGTATATGCCTTCTTCCAGGATTTTACAACATGGGGTGGAACACTTGGAAAGACACACGCGGAAAAGATTAAGAGAGTTTCCGGTGAGGCTGTGCAGAACAACTGCCCTATCGTGTATATCGCCGACTCCGGTGGTGCCAGGATACAGGAGGGAACTGATTCTCTGGCTGGCTACGGCGACCTGTTTTACGTAAACAGCATATATTCCGGCTGTGTTCCACAGCTCTGCGGTATAATAGGGCCATGTGCCGGAGGAGCCGTTTATTCTCCCGCGCTGATGGATTGTATCTTCACGGTAGAAGGTGAAACTGAAATGTTTATCACCGGACCAATCGTGATAAAGGCTGTTCTGGGACAGGACGTCGGAAAGGAAGAACTTGGCGGCGCCAGAGTTAATTGTGAGCGGAGCGGAAACGCTGCATTTATGGCACAGGATGAAGATGAATTTATAGGGCAGCTGAAGAAACTGCTGGGCTTCCTCCCGGGTAGCGCCAAGCAGAAGCCTCCCTACGTAGAAACCGGCGATTCACCGGACAGGACCACACCGGAGCTGAGGAAGATAATACCTGACAGTCTGACTGAGCCATATGACATGAAGAAGATCATTGAAACAGTCGTCGACAATGGGGACTTCCTTGAATGGCAGGAGCTCTTCGCGCCGAGTCTTGTATGTGCCTTTGCCAGAATGAATGGAAATTCGGTCGGTATAATTGGACAGAATCCGATGCATCTTAATGGTGCTGTGACAATAGACTCCGGCGACAAGGGATCAAAATTCATGAGACTGTGCGACGCTTACAACGTACCTCTTATAAGCTTTGTCGATGCATCCGAATACGCCGTCGGAAAGGAGCAGGAGGTAGGCGGGATAATCAGACATAGTGCAAAGCTGATCCAGGCTTACGCCGAAGCTACTGTCCCCAAAATTACAATTATTACCAGAAAGGCATTTGGGGGACCAGCTCTACTCGGTTCTAAGAACCTTGGTTCTGATTTAGTCTTGGTATGGCCAACATGTGAAATGGCGGCTGCAAGCCCTGAGCAGGCCGTGAGCGTTATCGGGGGTGATGAGATGGATTACAGAAATCGCTTCGCAGATCCGGCTGTACCGGCAACAAAGTTGCACATTGACGAAATCATAGATGCTGCTGATACCAGGCCACTTATATGTAAGGCGCTCAATATGTTTGAGCAGAAATCTGTCGATCTGCCTTACAAGAAACATAACATCAAGCCGCATTAGAACCTTAAAAAAGAGAAAGGAGGTTGTTCCAGATGGTTAGTGAAAAAACGTTCGCAGAGATGTCAACAGTAGAAAAGTCTGGTTTTTTGAAAAGTGAGCAGGCAAGAATCTATGAAATGGGCGGAGCAGAGGCAGTAAAGCTCCAACATGACATGGGAAAGTATACAGCAAGGGAAAGGGTAGAAAAATTGTTTGACCCCGGGTCCTTTTTAGAAATCGGGGAATTCTGCCGGTCGGTAACACCGCATTATGATATATTCAAGGAGGACCTACCCGCGGATGGCGTAGTAACAGGATACGGGACTATCGATGGTAAAATTGTTTACGGTGCCTTCCAGGATGCTACAGTCATGGGTGGAACACTTGGAATAATACACGCTGCCAAGATAGTCAGAGTTCTCCAGGAGGCTAACAATGTTGGCTGTCCTATGCTCTATGTTGTCGACTCAGAGGGATTGAGGATAAAGGAAGGGCCCGATTCGCTGGCCGGTCTTGGTGATCTGGCGTATAACATGACCATCTATTCAGGAGCCATTCCTCAGATCTGTGCTGTCATGGGAACATGCTCGGGTGGAATGACAATTGTCCCGGGACTCGCAGACTGTGTGTTCACCGTGGATAAAATAACCAAGATGTATGCCAATGACCCATCAACGATAACGAAGGTTACCGGCGAAGAAGTCGGAGATGAAGATATCGGTGGCGCGGCCGTTCACTGCGGAAAAAGCGGGGTCGGTACATTCTTGACTAAGAGCGAAGATGACTGTATCGAACAGATAAAAAGGTTTCTCAGCTTCCTCCCGGGTAGCGCCAAGGAAAAACCGCCGTATGTTGAAACGGGTGATCCTGCGGACAGGACATCAGAGGCGCTGGCGACAATAGTACCCGACAAAGCGACACGTCCCTTCAACATGAAAAAACTGATGGGCGAAGTAGTAGACAACGGGGACTTTATGGAGTGGCAGGAAAAGTATGCCAGAAATATGATATGTGCTTTAGCCAGAATGGATGGAAACACTGTAGGTATACTGGCACAGAATCCTATGGTTATGGCGGGCTGCCTTGATGTCGACTGTTCCGATAAGGGCTCCAGATTTATCAGATTTTGCGATGCCTATAATATACCTATACTCAATCTTGTTGATGTCCCAGGATATCTTCCGGGAACGGATCAAGAGTGGAATGGTATAATAAGGCATGGTGCAAAAATGCTCTATGCCTATTCCGAAGCAACCGTACCTGAAATAACTGTCGTTATACGAAAGGCATACGGAGGTTCTTACCTGGGCATGTGCTCCAAGGACGTCGGTGCAGATATAGTTATGGTATGGCCCCCTTGCGAGATGGCGGTTATGGGGCCATCGGGCGCAGTAGGTATTATCGAGCGTACAGCGATAAAAGAGGCGGAAGATCCCGCTGCAAAGCGAGAGGAGTTAGTCAAAGAGTACGTAAACCGCTTCCTGGTACCCACGGCACCAGCAGCCAATCTGAATCTGGATACGGTTATAGATCCTGTACAAACAAGACCGTTAATATGCAGGGCACTTAAGCTGTTCAAGAATAAGGACACGAAGTTGCCGTATAAGAAGCACGATATTATGCCAGAGTAAGACAGGTTGAAGCTTTAAAAGGGGGCACCGGAAAAGGTGCCCCTTTTTTTTAACACATTTTTCATATCTACCGGTCAGAAACGACCAGGTTTCTTTTCTGCAATGCCTTTTATTTTCTTGATTTCAAAATTCAGTAAAGATACTATTCGTAACACTGTGTAGGGTGGCATTTTACATGCCACCGTGCGGTCGGGTGTGAAACCCGACCCTACAATTTAGGATCATCTCCAAAAGAGTTGGTAGGATCATAAGGATTCAAGGGGTCAAGGGTTCGAGTGAAATCCTTAGGAATTATAAAGAGTTAAAAGTTTGGCAAAGGTCATATCATCTATGTTTAGAAGTTTACAAAATACTCGACCCCCTGAATCCTTGAATCCTCGAACCCTTTGCATCAACTAATCGGGAGAAGAACCACAATTTAAAACTTGTTCTCCTATCTTAAACAGAGGTGTTTTGAAATGAAAACGGCTTTTATCACCGGGATTACCGGACAGGACGGATCATACCTTGCGGAACTGTTACTTGAAAAGGGGTATGAAGTTCATGGTCTTGTTCGCAGGGCAAGTACATTCAACACAAACCGCATAGATCACCTATATAAAGACTTTCATGACCCTGAGGCACGAATGTATCTACATTATGGAGACCTATCGGTATCGGGACAATTAACCGATCTGCTCAACACCCTTAAGCCCGATGAAATCTACCATTTAGGCGCTCAAAGCCACGTCAGGGTAAGTTTTGATATGCCTGAATACACAGGTGACATAACAGGCCTGGGCACCATCCGGCTTTTAGAGGCAATTCGAAAAACAGGTATCAAGACCAGATTTTATCAGGCCTCATCCAGTGAAATGTTCGGGGCCGCTCCACCACCTCAGAACGAGCTTACTCCTTTTGAACCGCAAAGCTCCTATGCAGCCGCCAAAGTTTTCTCTTTTTACATGGTTAAAAATTATCGGAAAGCATATAACATTTTTGCCTGCAATGGGATCCTCTTCAATCATGAATCACCCAGAAGGGGGGAAACCTTCGTCACCAGAAAAATTACCCGCGCAGCCACAAGGATCAAGTGCGGGCTTCAGGATAAGCTATACCTGGGAAATCTTGATGCCAAAAGGGACTGGGGTTTTGCCGGAGATTATGTTGAGGCAATGTGGATTATGCTTCAGCAGGATGAACCGGATGATTACGTAATTGCCACAGGAAAGACACACTCCGTCCGTGAATTTACCGAAAAGGTATTTAAGAAATTGGGGCTCGATTATGAAAAACATGTAGAGATAGATGCCAAATATTTCAGACCAACGGAGGTTGATGTCCTGCTCGGTGATCCTTCCAAGGCAAAAAATAAATTGGGATGGGAACACAGGGTCGGCTTTGATGAGTTGATCGATATGATGATTGCAGCAGATATGGAACTGGCAAACAAAGAAAAAACGCTTCTCGATGCGGGCTATAGTGTTGAACGATGAAGAAAAAAGACCGGACCCAATTTCCAGATTACGACTTTTCATCCAAACGAATTGCTGTTACCGGCGGTAAGGGATTCTTGGGCAGGCATCTCATCAAAAAGCTGACCGATAAAGGGTGCCGGCATATCGCTTCGTTCGGTTCGTCGAAATACAATCTCTTAAATCTTAAAGACATAAAGCGGATGTATGATGATACAAAACCGGACATTGTCATTCATTTATCCGCAAGAGTTGGTGGTATCGGATTCAATCTGGAAAATCCCGCCTCCTTATTCTATGAAAATCTGATGATGGGCACACAACTCCTCCACGAAGGATACCTGTGTAATATCGAAAAATTTGTGGCCATAGGAACCATCTGCGCCTATCCCAAATTTACACCTGTTCCTTTCAAGGAAGATGATCTGTGGAACGGCTATCCCGAGGAAACAAATGCACCGTATGGTCTCGCCAAAAAGATGATGCTGGTTCAATCACAGGCCTACCGTCAGCAGTACGGATTCAATTCCATTTTTCTTCTTCCAGTCAATCTTTACGGCCCCGGAGATAATTTTGACCCCACATCATCACATGTTATACCTGCGCTTATAAAAAAATGCGTTGATGCAACTTTAAATAATGAGAACAACATCGTCGTCTGGGGAACAGGGGAAATTACCCGTGAATTTCTATATGTGGAGGATGCCGCCGAGGCGATCGCACTTGCCACCCAAAAATATGATAAAAGTGAACCTGTTAATATAGGTGCCGGTTTCGAAATCTCAATCAAAGAGCTGGTTGAATTGATTGTGGAACTGACAGATTTTCAGGGGAAAACAGTATGGGATGATACGAAACCGGACGGCCAGCCACGCAGGACACTGGATACCACAAAGGCTCTCAAGGAATTCGGCTTTAAAGCAAAGACCTCTCTCAGGGAGGGATTGAAAAAGACGATTGAATGGTACAAAAAAGTTGGCTGACAAAACCTTTACAGAATGTTCAATTTTGACAGTCTCGTAAAAAGTCTTTTGCGAGTGAATTTGAGGATTTTGGGAAAAAGATGATGGTGGTACCTGGCGTTAAAAAAATCTAATTGTTTGAGTGCATAAGCGCGAGTTTTAGATTTTTAGCCAGGTAATACCAGCATCCCCAAAATACTCTCTGAGCGAGTAAAAATGACTTTTTACGAATGCATCAATCTTGTTCAAGTGAAGCTCCCCGCCCACAGGGCCGGGGCTTCCCGGTAAGGAATAATTTAATTATATTGCGCCCCTTACCCCGCCTACAAGGCGGGGCTTGCGGGGTGCGCTCCCGGTCAAGTGAGGATGTTATGCAATGGTTTCTTGACTTCCACAACACTTTGTGCTAATAGGCCAAACTGCAATGGATAAGGGAACAAGAAAATCCATGGTCCAGATGGCTTATGTTAGCAGTCTCGGCTTTGCAATGGTCATCATGAGTGCCGGGGGTCTCCTTTTTGGAGCATATCTGGATAGGAAACTGGGGACAGGACATAAACTTGCACTGTTATTTTTTCTTATAGGAACTATTGCGGGATTCAGGAATGTATATGTTGTAATCAAAAAGAACTTCAGGGATGAAAAGCCTATAATAAAGCTTTTAAAATATGAACCGCACAGAAAAAGACCACATCCCAAGAAAGCTTGAGTTTAGAAACTGGATTATTCTCGGAATATTTCTCACAGTCAGCTTAATCTTTATGTCATACAGATTTACTCTTGGGATACTGTTGGGTGGACTTATAAGCATTATAAATTATTACTGGCTTTATCAGGGCCTTCGAAAGGCATTTCAGAGGGTCACGGATAAGACAAAGTCGGCTGTAGTATTGAAGTACTACATCAGACTTGCCGTCACGGCGATTGTGCTTTTTTTTGTCATTACACAAACACCTGTCGACGTGATTGGTTTAATAATCGGGCTTTCCACAGTTGTAATAAGCATCATATTTACAACAGTTCTTGAACTTTCAAAAAAAAACTGCGCTGAGGAGGTCAAATAAGCAATGCACCCTTTGTTATTTCTTCAGAATGACTTTTTCCCACCACACGTTACTTACACCTGGTTTATAATGGTGCTCCTGCTTTTGTTTTCCTTTCTGGCAACACGCCGATTGAACATTTATCCGGGCAGGTTTCAGAATTTCATGGAGGTTGTTATTGGTGGTATAGATGCTCTGCTTACAGATGTCATGGGGCCTGAAGGAAAAAAGTTTTTTCCGCTTATGGCAACACTGACCCTCTTCATTTTCACTTCTAACTTGTTTGGTCTCATCCCCGGATTCGATGGGCCCACAAATAATCTCAATACGACTGTTTCCATGGCGCTGGTAGTTTTCGTTTCAACACATGTCGTCGGCGTCAAGGTCCATGGATTTAAGTATATCAAACAATTTATGGGGCCTGTATGGTGGCTGGCACCACTTATGTTTCCAATTGAGATAATCAGTCATCTGTCACGACCCCTCTCCCTTTCAGTACGATTGTTCGGAAATATGGAGGGAGGACATATTGTCCTTGCCGTGTTGTTTGTACTGGTTCCGCTTCTTGTACCGCTTCCAATTCTCGTGCTCAAACTTCTTATAGCGGCAATCCAGACACTGGTTTTCGTACTGCTGTCGATGATGTATATAGCAGGGGCGATGGAAGAAGCTCACTGAAAAAGCTTTCAGCTTTTTAGCTGTCACAATAAAAATGAGGGAGTTGCCTTTTGCAACTCCCTCATTTTTTTACATCTATTATCGAAATCCCTAAAGCGACAAAGCCGCAACCCCAAAAGTGCCTAAAGTTTGAAGTGCCTAAAGTTTGAAGTGCCTAAAGTGAGCTAAAGTTAATGTACACGCCTTCGGCGCGGTCAAATTCGAAAC